>JAFOFS010000291.1 GCA_017387165.1 Clostridia bacterium | reverse complement strand
GGCCGTATCGGTCAGGCGGCGGAAGGTCTTGGTATGGATGCGTTTACCCAGGCCGATTCGTTTGCTGCCGAGGGCTTGACCTATCGCCCCTTCGGCGCGGAGCCGCACAAGAACTATCTGCTTTTTGTGGAAGGCACCGATGAGGAAGCCTCCCGCTATGCGGCGCTGTTGGCCATCTCCCTGACCAACATCAAGCAGTATTACGACGAGAAGTATGATCGCGGCAATTTTGTGAAGAACATTTTGTTGGATAACATTCTGCCGGGCGATATCTACTTAAAGGCGCACGAGCTGCGCTTCAACAGCGAGGCGGCGCGCGTGGTGATGCTCATCCGTGTGCAGAGCCACAGCGACGTGTCCACCTACGACGTCATCCGCAACCTGTTCCCGGATAACACCAAGGACTTCGTCATCAGCATCAACGAGACCGATATCGTGCTGGTCAAGGAAGTGCGTCCCGACACCGAGGGCAAGGATCTCGAGAAGCTGGCCCGCTCCATCGTCGATACGCTGGGCAGCGAATTCTATACCCACGCCAACATCGGTATCGGTATGATCGTGGAGAGCATCAAGGAGCTGGCCCGCTCGTTCAAGGAGGCGCAGGTGGCGCTGGAGGTCGGCAAGGTGTTTGATACCGAGAAGACCATCGTCAGCTACGACAACCTCGGCATTGCCCGTTTGATTTATCAGCTCCCGACCACCCTCTGCGAGATGTTCCTGCGTGAGGTGTTCAAGCGTGGCTCCATCGAGTCGCTGGATCAGGAAACCCTGTTTACCATTCAGCGCTTCTTCGAGAACAACCTGAACGTTTCGGAAACCTCCCGTAAGCTGTTTGTGCACCGCAACACGCTGGTGTATCGTCTGGAGAAGATCAAGCGCTTGACCGGTCTGGATCTCCGCGAGTTTGACGACGCCATCGTCTTCAAGGTGGCGCTGATGGTGCAGAAGTACCTCAAGGCGAATCCGGTCAAATACTAAAACTTTTTGGTGCGCCGCCGGTTGTTGCCGAACGGCGCATCGTCTTGTACGGACTGGAAACTTTTGAGGACTTGTCAGCCCTCGGTTTTCGTGTTACCGTGTAAGGTAGCGGAGCGGATGCTCCGCGAATCAACTGCAAAGGAGGACGTCTTTGTGATCGAATTCAACGGAGTTCACAAAGTTTACGATAACGGCAAAGAAGCACTGTGCGACGTAAACCTTCACATTGAGAAGGGCGAATTCGTGTTTATCGTCGGTGAATCGGGCGCCGGTAAAAGTACATTTCTGAAACTGATTATGCATGAGGAATCCCCGACGGTGGGTGAGGTGACGGTCAACGGCTTCCGCCTGTCCAAGCTGCGCCGCCGTCAGGAGCCGATGCTCCGCCGTACGATGGGCATCGTGTTCCAGGATTTCCGCCTGATCCAGACCATGACCGTCTTTGACAACGTCGCGTTTGCGCTGCGCGTGCTGGGTGCTTCCAACAAGGAAATTCACCACCGCGTGCCGTATGTGCTGCAGCTGGTCGGTCTGCAGGATAAGATGAAGCATTATCCGCAGGAGCTTTCCGGCGGTGAGCAGCAGCGCGTCAGCTTGGCGCGTGCGCTGGTCAACAATCCGGCGCTGATCGTGGCGGACGAGCCGACCGGCAACGTCGATCCGACCATGAGCGAGGAAATTATGCAGCTGCTGATCGAGATCAACCGTCTGGGTACCACCGTGCTGGTGGTCACCCACGCTCAACCGCTGGTGGAGAAATTCCGCAAGCGCACCATCCGCATTTCCAAGGGCCGTGTCGAATCGGACACCCCGGAAGGGAGCGTGACGGTATGAGAAATCTCGGCTATCTGTTGCGGGAAGGCTTCCGCAGCGTGTGGAAAAACCGCCTGATGGCGATGGCGTCGGTGGTCGTGCTGACTGCCTGCATCCTCATCACCGGTCTGGCATCGTTGGTGTTTATCAACGTCAACTACGTGTTCGAGCAGGTCGCGCATCAGAACGTCGTCGTCGTGTGGATCGAAAAGGATACCGCCGAGGCGGACGTGCAGGCGATGGGGGACGAGCTCAAAGCGATGAGCAACGTATCGGGTGTCGAGTTCCTCTCCAAGGAAGAGGTGCTGGAACGCTACGCCAAGGACCTCGGTTCGGAGGAACTGTACGAGGCGCTCAAGGAAGACAATCCGATGCAGGATTCCTACATCGTGACCTTCTACGATCTGTCGCTGTTTGAGCAGACGCTGGAGGATATCGAAAAGCTTCCCTTTACCGAGCAGATCAACGCGGAGACCCAGTTGGCCGACCAGCTCAGCCAGCTGCGTAACATTCTGATGATCGCCGGCGCGGTTGTCGTGGTGTTGCTGGTGCTGGTGTCCCTGTTTATCATCTCCAATACCATCAAGCTGACGGTGTACAGCCGCCGTCTGGAAATCGGCATTATGAAGGCGGTCGGTGCGACCAACTTCTTCATCCGCCTCCCCTTCGTGGTGGAAGGCGCGGTCATCGGTCTGCTGTCGGCAGGCATCGCCTATCTGGTGACCTGGCTGGCGTACGACCGCGTGATGATGCTGTTTGGCGGTAAGGTCATCGGTATGACCCTGCTGTCCTTCGGCTCGATGTGGTGGATCATCCTGCTGGCGTATCTGGCCGGCGGTGTGCTGACCGGTGTGCTGGGCAGCGCCATTTCGATGGGTCGTTACCTCAAGGAAGAGGGAGGAGACCCGACGTTATGAGAAACAAGAATACGATGCGCCGTCTGCTGGGCGCTTTGATGGCGGCGGCCATGCTGGTCGCCGTCCTGCCGATGAGCGGGGTTACCGCCTTTGCCAAATCGGTGGAAGAGCTGCAAGACGAGCAAGACGAGCTGCGCGATCTGATCGACGAGCTGGAGGATGCCAAGGCGGCGCTTTCGGACAGTCTGGAGGATCAGCAGGCCAAGCTCAACCTCATCAATCAGCAGATCGAGGCCAAGCAGCACGAGATCCTGCTCAATCAGCAGCAGATCGACGAAAAAGACAAAGAGATCAACGCCAAGCTGCAGGAGATCGCCGCCCGTGAGGCGGAGATCGCCACCGAGTTTGATTATCTCAAAAAACGCCTCAATCACGTGTCCAAAACGGGTAACTTGAGCGAGTTCCAAATGGTGCTCTCGACTGAAAATTACGTCGATTACCTCGTGAAGACCAAGGTGATGCAGGCGATCGCGGAAAGCGATGAAAAGACCATCCGTGCGCTGGAGGACGAACTGGTCGTCATCCACAAGCAGAAGGATGAGCTGCAGGCGCAGCGCGCCGTGCTGGCCGGCAAACAGCAGGAGATGGAGGCGCTGAAGGTCGAGCTGGATAAGCTGTTCGACGAAGTGGCGGTGACCGTCTACCAGCTGGAATCGGATATCGATTACTACCGCAATCAGATTGCCCTCTCCAAAGAGGAAGAAGCCCGTTTGGAGGAGGAGATCGCCAAGAAGATCGCCCAGGGCAACAACAACCAGTCGTTTAAGACCGGCTCGATGTACTGGCCGTCCACCGAATGCACCATTCTGACCGACACCTACGGTCCGCGCTGGGGCAGCCTGCACAAGGGCATCGACATCGCCTGCTACGGCTCCGCACACGGCAAGGATATCATCGCGGCGGCGGACGGCGTGGTGCTGGACGTCAACACCACCTCCGAGTACGGCACCGGCTGGAGCAGCGGCTACGGCTACTGCGTGCTGGTGGATCACGGTCTGGACGAATACGGCCAGCGCGTGGTGACCATGTACGCGCACATGTCCAAGGTACGCGTCACCCCCGGTCAGTACGTGGTCGGCGGTAAGACCCGCCTTGGTGACATCGGCAATACCGGCTACTCGTTCGGCGCTCACCTGCACTTTGAGGTGCGTCTGGACGGCTACCCGGTCGATCCGATCGGCTACGGCTACGTTGCCGTTCCGTAAAACAACGTTTAGGAGTACGCTATGAACAAGAAAATTTCACTTGGTACGGCTTTGGCGCTGATCGCGTTGGCTGTTGCGTTGGCGGTTACGCTGACGATGATGTTTTCTATGGAACGCTTTTCCTCCACCGTGACCGACGTAAACCAGCGTCAGTCGCTTCTGGATTATCTGACCGAAGTGGACAAAAAGGTGCGCGACGAATATTCCGGCACCATCGATGAGGTGCGCCTGCGTGAGACGGTGGCCGCCAGCTATCTGTCGGGTATCGGCGATCCGTACGCCGACTACCTCACGGCCGACGAATACGCGGCGGTTGAGGCGGTGCTGAAGGGCGAGGCGGAAGGATTCGGCCTGACGGTGGAATACGACCGCAACAGCGAAATGCTGGTCGGTTCGGTGGCGGCCAATTCTCCGGCGGCGCTTGCCGGTATGCAGGCAGGCGACCTCATCCGCGTGGTCAACGATACGCCGGTCGGCTCGGATATGACGCTGGCCGATCTGCAGGATCTGCTGGCAACGTCGGGCAAGGTGCAGCTGACCGTCAACCGCGGTGCGGAGGAGAAATCCTTTGCGCTGATCTCGGCGGTGTACACGCTGGAATCGGTTTCGGGTAAGATGCTGGATCAAAGGATCGGCTATATCCGTATCACCAACTTCAGCGCCCTCACGCACAAGCAGTTTGAAACGCTGTATGAATCGCTGCGCTCACAGGGCGCCGTCGGCTTCATCTTCGATCTGCGCGGCAACAGCGGCGGCTCGCTGGAGGCGGCGGGACAGGTGCTGGAAATGCTGCTGCCCAACGCGACCTATGCGACGCTGGATCGCGGTGACAGCACCGAAAGCCTGACCAGTAAGGGCACGACGGAGGTTGCGCTTTCGTCGGTGACGCTGATCAACGGCGGCACCTCGGGCGAAGCGGAGCTGTTCGCCGGTGCGCTGGCGGAATTCAATAAGACCAAGCTGGTCGGTACCATCACCGCCGGCTGTGCGCTGGTGCAGGAGTATTTTGTGCTGACCAGCACCAACGCCCGTATCAAGCTGTCGGTCGGGGAACTCTCCCTGCCGAAAAGCGGCAGCTGGCAGGGGAAGGGCTTGACGCCGGCGAAAGAGGTTTCCTCCTTCTCGGTGGACGGCGCGACCGATCCGCAGTTGGATGCGGCGGTGGAATTGCTGATGGGCAGCAACACCAACCTGACCACCACCACGACCGCCACCACCACGACGACCACCGCCTCGGGCGGTACCACCCAAACGCCGGGAACAACGGAAGAATG
>JAFOFS010000028.1 GCA_017387165.1 Clostridia bacterium | reverse complement strand
TCGTCAAACTCGGTAATCAAAGAGCTCTTTAAAGCGGCCGCATATTTATAATCCGAGAAATCGTAGCGGGAGATGTCCTCTTCAAAATCCTCCAGATCACGAATCGATCCGTCGATGGATTTCAAGAAGCACAGTTCATAATCCGCCACCTCGTCTTTATATTCCTCGTATTCCGCAAAGCCGCACTCCTTCAAAACAGGCAGCATTTCCCGCAAACCGATCAGCGTACCCAGATCCGAATAATACCATTGCAGATGATCGGACGAAAAGGTGGCATCGGTACTTTGACCGGCCGGCAAAATACCGTAACCGGTCCCATAGCTTTCGTGCTTGGTGGTAGCACGAAGGTCCTTGATCCAACGGCATGCCGAAAGAATGGAATCCTTGTGTTCCAAAATCCACTCTTTATTCTTTGTCAACAAATAGTGTCTGGCAATCGCCGACAGCACACCACCGCAGCTATTGAGCCAACTGTGAGGGGTCGTCCCCATAAAGGACGCGGCAACCGCCGGATCCGGCAACAAAGAAGTGTCCTGTACGCCCGGCGTTCCCACACCTTGCAGTTCAAAAAACACCTCAAAATAGCGTTCCACCTCGCGATGATAGCCCTGCATGTCCAGCATGCCCATGACCCAATATGCAGCCTCTTGCGCCCAAATAAACTCATACAACGAGGGCGAAAGATGCGTATAATACAGCAGCTTATCCGGGTACGTCCCCGCCCATTCACGGTACATTTCGCCGCCGTACAGTTCCGCGCTGCCTTTGTTTTGCTTGTCCACCATAATGAAGGTCTTGGCCGTCTGTGCACGCCACAGATCACCAATATCGGTACCGGGTACCGAAAACTGCGCTCCGGCATCCAACAGTGTATCCCAAACGTTGACTGCCTCTGCAAGCTTGTGATCAAAATCCAGCGACCGCAACGCTGCGGCACGGTTGATATCCAACGGCAGATACGGCAAGCGGTAGGTGATCTGCTTGCATTCACCGGGCGCCAATTGCACATCAAACCGCCATCCGTTTATGTGACCCTCTTCATCCCGCGTCGGCTCGCCGCCGTTTTCAGTCGACGGTGCAAAAACAACACCGCGATCACGCGCGATAAGCAGATTGTTTTCTGCATACAACTCATACGGATACGGTTCCAACCGACCATCTTCCGTCAGATTTGCAAAACCGGTATCACGCTTCAAAAAGTCGACATTGTATGCCACTTCCGCCGGATTATCTTCATTCACTTTGCGAATGCAGTTTCCAAGCACGATAGAAACAGGCAACCGCACCGCATCCGTGGTGCTGGTGTTGCGCACATTTAACCGTACCATACAAATCAGCGGTTCTTTCCCGTCAATAACCGTGTGCCCATCTAACAAGCAGGCAAAAACCGTCTGTTCCAGGTCGCAGCCCTGCTGTTGTGTTTTGTGTGTCACAACCGGCAAATATCCTTTGTACAACGAAGCGGTGGCTCGCGCACCGTACCCGCCGAACAATTCAGCAGAATCACCGATTTTTGTAATAAGATATAACCCCGCATCCTCGGGAAAATATTGTATTTCCATTTCCTCGTACGGGCAAATAATGGCACCATTGCGAACAATGGCTTCGCAAGGATGTTCCGGCATACCAATGATTTGTTGTATTCTTGCAATCGGTGCTGGCGTATTCATAATTCTTCCCCCTCCGGTATTTTTATTGTATTAGCGTATAGCCCTGCGTGCCCTCCGCAAGCACGGTCAATTGACCCTCACCCGGCGGAATAATTCCCTGTGTGTTTCCGGCGTGGCGATTTTTAAGAAAAAGCTCGGGCTATTGTGTGCACAATAACCCGAGCTCACTCGGACACCCAATCCGGCTTTTCGGCGTTACGGCGCACAGCCTCCGGTGACGTATTTTTCTTTATTATAACGATGAATGTGAGAAAAGTCAATGGAAAAAGCCGAGCAGAGCGTGAATTGCGCTCTGCTCGGCGATTCCACTTATCATTTGTTAAACCAACTTTTGATTTTTTCAAGAATGGACGGCTTTTTTACAAAGTTCCACATATTATCATAATTGATGGGAGTACCTTCGTTGAGATATAAAAGGGCGGCTTGCTCAATTTTTTCTTTGTCAATCAAGCCATCGTTAGCCAACGAAAAATAATAATCAAGATAAAACATATCTCCCCAGATGGCCATTTCAAAATCTCCGGGGTCACCATGGGCAAGTGCCAACTTATACATCAAGGCGCATAACTCTTCCAAGGTGTAGAGTTCTTTATCGTAGGCTTCTTTCATGAAAGAGCGCAACTTGTCGCAAACAACTTTTTCGTCAAAGGACTGCTCTAAACAATAATTATGTAAATAGGAAATGATTTGATTTGTATTAGAGCCACAGGTCGATAAGTTCAATACAATGTCGCTTAACGGATCTTCGGTTTTCAGATAAGAATCCAACCAACTATCAAAGGCATCATCAATTCCGTTCATCAGTAAGAGTTTATGATAATATGCTTCTTCGCGATTCATTGTATCACCACCTTGTGATGATATTATACCATAAATGAAAAATCATTTCAACGCATACGCATACAAAAAATACCCACTCAATTTGAGCGGGCAAAAAAATAATCACCTAGTATACAGTTGGTGGAGATAAGCGGGATCGAACCGCTGACCTCTTGAATGCCATTCAAGCGCTCTCCCAGCTGAGCTATACCCCCATATGAAGTATACTAGGTGATTTATTTATGAAATTATGAAGTGGGGCCTACACCCCATGTGTTCGGGAACGGATATTACTGTACCATATCCGTCCCGAAAAGTCAATACTTTTTTCAAAAAAATTATCGCAAAATCGAGATTGCTGCCGCCAGGCATTTCGCCTCGTCGCGACCGCGGCAGGTGACCGTCAGAGTATCCCCCGATCTGGCGCCCAGCTCGGTCAAGCGGAGGGCGTTGTGTCCGTCCACGTCGTAGCCGCGGCGAGTCACCGTGACCTGCGTTTTGGCGAACGGACGCAACTCTTTGACCAGCTGATCCACGCACACCAGATCCAGATCCTCCCGCAGAGTGATCACTTCGTTTACCATAAACTCCCCCCGTTACAGAGCGACCGTTGCTTCCTGCAGCCATACGCGCTCCTCCTCCGAGAGGGAGGGGGCAAGCGTATCGTACACCCATTGGTGGTAGCCGTTCAGCGTTTCGCGTTCGTCGCCGGTCAACCGCTCGGGAAGGATGGCCTCCCGATCGTACGGCACCGGCGTCAGCGAGCGGAAGCACAGAAAGCCGTCGGTCGCCGCGTTTTCACAAAGCAGGAGATTTTCGATGCGGATGCCGTATTCGCCCGCCCGATACAATCCCGGCTCGTCGGAGGTTATCATACCCGCTTCGAACACGGCGCATTCGCCTTTCCAGCGGAAACCGTTGGGGCCTTCGTGCACGTTGAGCATATACCCGACGCCGTGACCGGTGCCGTGGTTATAATCCAGTCCCCGATCCCACAGCGGCTGACGCGCCAAAATATCCAGTTGAGAACCGTTCATACCGCTGCGGAATTTGACCGCCATCAGGCGCAGGTGACCGCGCAGTACGTCGGTATAGTCGGCTTTTTGCTGCTTGGTCAGCGTGCCGAGCGAGACGGTGCGGGTGGTATCGGTGGTACCGCCGCGGTACTGACCGCCCACGTCGCACAGCACGAAGCCTTCGGCCTGCAACGGGCGGTCGCTTTCGGCGGTCGCGGAATAATGCACGATGGCGCCGTGATCGCCGTAGGCGACGATGGACTCAAAACTCGGCTCGGCGTAATCCGCGTGTTCGCGGCGGAACTGTTCCAGCCGCTCGGCGGCGGTCAGTTCGGTGGCATTTTCAGCCACGGCGGCGGTTTTCAGCCAGCGGATGAAGCGGGTGACCGCCACGCCGTCGGCTTGATGCGCCCGAAACGAATGGGCGATCTCCACCTCGTTTTTCACCGCTTTGCGGGCGGTGATGGGGTTGGGGCGCTCCAGCCGCTTGGCCGAACGCGGCAGCAGCGAGGTCAAGGCAAAATTGGTTTTATGGGGATCCAGCCAAATGGTCAGATCGGTAAGCTGGGGTACAATTTGGTAAATTTGCTCGTACGGCGCAAGGGTCACTCCGGCGGTCTGCAAAACGATGCGATCCAGTTCGCCGAAGGCGTTTTCGTTGCAGAACAGCCAGCACTGGCCGCTGTCTACATAGAGGTAGGACAGCAGGACGGGGTTGCAGGGGATATCCGCACCGCGGATGTTGAGCAGCCACATAATATCGTCCAGCGAGGTCACCAGCAGGCAATCCGCTTCCGCTTGTTCCAGTTCGTTGCGCAGGTCGGCGAGCTTTTGCTCGCGGCTGACGCCGACGAGATCGGTATCCAGCAGGCAGGCAGGCTGCGCCGACAGCGGCGGCCGATCTTCCCAGATCTCGCCGACCGGATCGACATCTGCGCGAAGGCGTCCGCCGCGGTGACGGAGGGCGTCGCCCAGCGTTTCCGCAAACGAAGCAGCGACGGTGCGCCCGTCAAATCCCAAAACCTGCCCCTCTTTCAGATGCTCCAGCAGCCACGCTGTCGGGGTGGGTACCTGCGGCTCGCCGCTTTTCATCAGCGTGATGCCGCTGTCTGCCAGCTGCTCTGCTGCCTGCAGAAAATAGCGACCGTCGGTCCACAGCAGCGCCTCGTCGGCGGTGACCACCGCCGTGCCTGCCGAGCCGGTAAAGCCGGTGAGATAGGCACGCTCGCGGAAATATTCCCCGACGTATTCCGAGCCGTGGAAATCGTCGGTTACCACCAAAACCGCGTCCAGACCTTCGCGGCGCATCACGTCGCGCAGGCGTACGATGGATTCACGGGGCATACGAGCTCCCTCCTTTTAGTACAGTTTTTCGCCGTTCTCGATGGCGGTGATGAGGTCAACGCGGCGCTGATGGCGGTCGCCCTCGAATTGGTTGTCCAGCCAGGTTTCGACGATCAGCCGTGCGGCTTCGGTACCCAGCACGCGGGCGCCGATGGCGAGCATATTGGCGTTGTTGTGGCGGCGGGACATCGCCGCGCTGTACGGCTCGCTGCAGCAGACGCAGCGGATGCCTTTCACCTTGTTGGCGGCCAGCGAAATGCCGACGCCGGTGCCGCAGATGAGAATGCCGAGCTCGCATTCGCCCGAGGCGACGGCGTCTGCCGCCTTCTGCGCGAACACGGGGTAGTCGCAGCTGTCCGTCGTGAAGGTGCCGAAATCGCACACCTCGATCTGACGGGCGCGGAGCACCTCCAGCACCGTCGGTTTCAGATCCAGTCCACCGTGGTCGTTTGCCAATGCAATCTTCATAATTACCGCCTCCTATGGAATTTCCCGTTCAGTATACCACATTCTCCCGAAGAAATCAACGGGAGAAAACAAAAACCGCCCTTGAGAGGGCGGGTTTTGTTCAGATACCGTAGGTTCCCGTTACGGGGTCGAGGAACAGCGGCAACCGTGGCGGCAAAAACGTGAACACCGCAAACGGGAGGACGATTGCGACCAGCGCTGCCAAGGCGAGCTTCGGATGGCGGCAGCGGACGGAGCGGCGTTGAAAGAGGCGGTATTCGATCAGATAAGCGATGGCTGCCGCGACGAAGAACAGGGCGATATTCACCCAGCCGGGGGTTACGCCGAAAGCGCCGCTGATGGTGTAAAAGAGGACGGGGATGAGGGTCAGTCCGACCAGCGTGCCGCGCAGCTTGATACACCAGAAGCGCCCGTCCTCGCGGAAGGCGCGATATTGAAACAGCGCAAACAGCAGCATCGGCAGGACCAGCAGTTTGGTGTGTTCCCAGGTGGATTCGTTCACCGCCGCAAACGGTGCAACCGCTACGCTTTCGCCCGTCCAACCGTACAGAAAATGCAGAATGGTCCCCCCGAGGGTGGCGGTTACAAACCCTCCGAATTGCCACAGACCCAGATCCCGTTTCATACCCATCACGCTCCCTTTGCGATAGGAGTGTATGCGATTGTGTTGCAAAATATAACAAAAAAGTGCCCCCTGTTTCGGGGGCACTTTTTAGGTGCGGTCGGGGCGAAGCTGCCGATCATCGAAACGGCAGTAGCCGCTCGGCAGCGGCTCGTCGGGGGACACCAGCCGCAGGTCGTAATGGCGGAGCCAGTCGGCGTTTACCGCCAGCTTGACGCAGGACGGGGTCAGGTGGTGCAGAGAGAACAGCGGATGTCCGTCGTAGCGGTAGTCGGCCTGCTGCAGCAGAGCGGAGACCGATTTGTACCGCTCGCTTTTATCCTTGGAACGGGTCGGCTTTTTCAGATAGTTGGAGAAATGCGCCATGACGATCGGGGTGCTTTGGCAAAAGGATGGCTTGCGCTGCAGATACAGCGCCACGATGCCCAGCAGGCACAAATGGCGGGAATAGCCGAAATTGCCCTGCAGGCCGAAAAACGGCTCGTCCCCCTCCCGCAGCTGCAAGACGAGGTTGGTCAGCGGACCTTGATACAGGGCGTCCGCCACGATCGCTTTGAAGTAGATGGCGTTGAGGGACTGCTCGTTGTAGGAGTAAAAGAGCGAGTCGCTCCACGAATGGATCTTGTTGAGCAGAAAACGCAGGCGAAGGGAATGGTCGTTTGCGACGAATTTTCCGCTTTTTATCCGCACCTCGTGTTCGTCCAAGTGCCGCAGGAGGCAGGCGTCGGCGGCCGCTTGCAGCTGCTCTGCCAACAGCGGCCGAGTCGCCGCTTCCCGCAGCGCGTCGTCGGTGCCGTCCTCCAACTGTGAAACGGCCTCACCAAGCAGCCACACCTTTAAAAAAGCGATGGTGTAGCGGTGCAGGGCAGCCGGATCGCGCACGCCGCTTTCACGGCAATTTTCCAAAAAACCGCGTGCCAGCACGGTCAGCACCGGACGGAGTCCGCTCAAGCAATCGGTGAGATTGTCCCGGCGGAGCAGGTCGCCGTAGTCGGCGGTCAGGTAGAGGCGGTATTCCTGCTTTTCATTCAGCATCGCGGTCACCTCCCAACGCCGTCAGCACGTCGCCCACGCTGAATATCTTCCAAAAGGCACGCTTTTGGTCGTCGTAGGGCGGGGGATAGAGACGGGCGATCACCTCGGACGGTTGATCGCAGGACAAAAGGTCATACAGATCCTCCCGTGCGGCACTCGCCAGTTTTTTCTCAAAGTCCGTGGCGGTCATCTGCAGCGCAAAGCATTGCTGCGCCATACGTCCGTAGCGGGCGGCATAGCCTTCCTCCGCAACGGCAAAGGCGGCGCGTTCTTCTTTTCGGATGCGGAGGACGTTATCCAACAGATAATACAGAAGGCGGTAACCCTCAAAGTGGAAATTGAACAGCAGATCGGCGTCCGGCAGGGCGAGAATTTCGCGACAAAGCGTATGCGCGGAAGGCATCTGTCCGTACGGCCAGTAGGTATGCGGGTCAAAGCGTTCCTTTTGCTCGGAGAACAACGCGCCGCGCAGCGCAAGGAGTTCGTCCTCCGTGTACGGAGTGCAGAGATCGAGCAGCTCGTTTTGCAAGCGTTCCATCCGATCGCGGCAGGAGATGCCGCCGATCGGTCGGTCGATGTCGTCGTACTGACCCTTCAGCCGCATAAAGATGGCGGCCGTATTTTTGGCACACGTCTGCCGCAGCACATCGCGATTTTTCAGCGCTGAGCCATAGAGGCGGCGCACTGCCGCGACGGCACGCAAGATCTCCGCCGCCTCGTCGGGATAGGGGGAGGTTTTGGGAAACACTTGCTCCAGAGTCGGCAACTCGGTGGGGAAAACGGGGTCGCCGTGCTCGGCAAATTCCGCAAACAGCTTGGCCCAACGGTACAACAGTTGGGTGACGGCGTTGTGCTCGCGATTGGGGAACAGCGAAACCTCCGCGCCGTCCAGTTCAAAGGCAACCGGCTCTCCCTGCGGGTCTTGCTTCAGGGTGGGGGCGTAGCGGCGGTGCTCCAGTCGGTCGGAGACCCGAATGTATTTTTCCACCTCTTTGACGACGGCGATGCTGTCGGGGGTGGTGCCGCCGTCGCCGATGACGTGGTCGATATGCGGGCGAAATCCTTTTTTGCAGCCGTCGATCTCGGTGCCGTACAGGATGGTACACAGCGAAGCGGAGGGGGAGGCGTCGTCGGGCGTCACCGTCGGATCGTATTCCACCGCCGCGATCTTCATACCGGCGTTGGCAATGTGGCCGATGCGGCTGCTGAAGGTGTTGCGGATGACCTGCGGAGAAACGTAGGTGTACGGCAAAACGGAAACGACGGCGGTCTTCAGCGCCGGAATTTGAATGAACGGAAGTTCGCTTTCGCCGGCGGTCGTTTCCGTATAGCCGCTCTTGCGGCAGGCGCGTATCACGCGCTCGTCGTACGACACGATGACGTGGTCGCCGTCAAAGTCTGCGCCGCCCAAGGCGGCGGGAATGCAGGAGCAATGACCGACGAACACCACCCCGGTCAAGTGTCCCAAATAGGCGTCGTAGTAATGACAGAAGCCTCTGTCACCGACCTTGACGCAAACATCCTCGTTGCGGGAAATATGCGGATTGCGCAGCAAGGCGATCTCTTTGACGGGTTGTTTCAGCCCCGGCAGATAGACGGCGCCGCGGCGGATGCGGCGGCGCTTGAGCAGCTCGCATCGGGGAAGCAGGTGCGGCTGTCCGACCGCCACCTTTTGCAGCAGCAGGACGAGGAAATGGAACAGATCGCCGCTCAAAAAGCGGTTTTCACCCTTGACGCGGATGCGCCCGAGAGCGACGTCGTGATAACGGGAAACACGGTGGTTTTCCAGCATACGGCGAATGGTCGCATCCCGCAGAAAGGCCGGCTGACGGAGCAGCAGGGTCATCCATTCATCCCGCTCGGCCAGTTGCCACAGCGCGGTGCGCTTTTCGGGATCCAGCAGCGTTTCGGCCGAATAGCCGTCTGCTTGGCGGCGATGCTCGTCCACCAAGTCGTCCAGCTCGTCAGCGGAAAGATCCAGCGTGCCGATCAACTGCTTGTTGAGCGGCACGTACTGCAGGTGCCGAAACGAGGACTCCGTTTTGATGACGTACAGGCCGTGGTGATACCGCCGTACCATCTCGAAATAGCGGCGCATCACGTCCCCTTGATGCTTGGTGTGCTCGTCCAGCAGACCGTACAGCTTGAACACCGAGGGGGTGACGATGACGTTGGCTTTATACAAGTCGCGTTCCCGATGGAAGATATCGGTGATGACGGCGTGCTCCTCCGAAACCCCGTTGTCTCGCAAAAAGCGGCGGATATCCACCGTGTGCAGCATACCCTTGAAAAACGGTAACCGCACCTGGAACGATTGTCCGCGCATGGCGGCAGGCAGGTGGGCGTTGATGAGATCCCGTCCTTGCGGTGTGAGCAGACCGACGCCGTCGAAGCAGGTGATCGCTACCTCACGGGGGACGGCCTCCTCCGCGCGAAGCAGCACCTCGCCCGCTTTTTGACCCGCCTCCTGCGATACGCCGAACGCACGGACGGTATAGGTGCCGCCGTCGTCCGGCAGAATGATGATGCTGTCCTCATGAAAGAACGCGTCGGCTTCTGCCTCACCGCCGCGCAGCGCGAGGACGGCGTCGCTGGAATACAGACCGCGGTAGGCGTACAACTTGGCTAACGACGCCAGCGAATGATGGGACAACCGCTCCTCCAGTGGCAGCCCGAGATCCAGCCGTTCCCGCATCGGGGCGAACAGATCCCGACGGATAAAGCCGTAGATAAAGCGCTTGCTTTGGCTGCTGCTGTTGAGAAACGGAACGAAGCAGACGGGTTTTTCGCCATCCGCAAAATCCACCGCAAAACCCTCCGTAAACAGGCGGTCGAAGCGCCGATGGTCGGCAAGGGCGGCGGTGGATTCGAAATTGACGTACAGCCACAACTTGCAAAAGAGGTCGGGGGCGTTGCCGTCCAAATGCAACTCGTCCTTCAGTTGATCCAGCAGGGCGCTGCTTGCGTAGTAGGCGGAGGAGAGGATGGTATCGGGGGTGAGCCGAATGACCGGCATCGCCGTATCGTCGGACATCCGCGACAAAATTTCGACGCCGCGCAGGGTCAGCAATTCGTATTCCATACCGTTCTCTCCTTTCCGCAAAATGATACGCTTTATTTATACCATATTTCTCTCTTTTCGTCAATGACTTGACAGGGAATGACGCCTTGTGCTACACTATACGTGACGGGGGAGTTGGCGGCCGTGTGTTGGCGGTGATCCGACCGATGCGACCATCGAAAAAATAAAAAAGATTTATTTTTCAGAAAAGAGTTACAACCGTTTTACGTATCCCGTTTCCCATGAGGTGTCGCAAGACACCTCCTTTTTTTCACTTTTTCGGCGCAGAGCAAGGACGGCTCTGCGCCTTTTTCGTTTATGAATAGATACCCACCCCCCCTATTCCGATAGGGGTACGTTTGAAAGGAGAGATACGTATGGAACAAGTGTATTATTTGGAACGCGGCAGCAGCGGCTGCCGTCAGATCTCGCTCAAGACCAAGCTGTTTGAGCAGCGTGTGATCTACCTGGACGAGCCGGTTGACTCGACCACCGTCAATCAGGCGGTGCAACAGTTCACGCTGCTGGCGGCGTTGGACGGGAAGCAGCCGATCACGCTGGTCATCAACAGCCCGGGCGGCAGCATCCGCGACGGCTTGGTGCTGATCGACGTGATGCGGTCGTTTAGCGGTCCCGTCCGCACCGTTTCGCTCGGTATTGCGGCCAGCATGGCAGCGGTGATCCTGGCGGCGGGAACCCGCGGCCAGCGGTTTATCACGCCGCATTCGCAGGTGATGCTGCACCAGCCGTTGTTGGCAGGCGGTCTGCCCGGCGGCAGTTGCAGCGAGGTGGAGAGTGTTGCCCGTTCGCTGATGGAGCGCAAGCAGGAGCTGGACGACCTGCTGGTGCGGTTCACGGGGCGACCCAAGCAGGAGATCCGACGGCTGACCGCCAAGGACACCTATCTGAAAGCCGACCAAGCGATTCGGCACGGCTTGGTGGACGCGGTTGCGGAGGGAGAACTTTTGTATGATTTGATGGGAGGTGCATTGGTATGAGAATTTTGGGTAAGAACCTGCAGATCGAGAGCGGTCGCGTGGATAACGTCAACACGCTGCTGATCGGTGCCCCCGGCACCGGCAAGACCCGTTCCTACGTGCTGCCCAACCTGATGAGCGCACAGGAGGAGAGTCTGGTGGTGCTGGACCCGAAAGGGGAGCTCTGCGATATGACCGCCGCGATGATGCGGGAGAAGGGGTACCGTGTGCGGCAACTGGACTTCGTGGATCCGCAGCGGTCGGAGGTGCGCTACAATCCGTTGGCCTACTGCCGCACCGAGGAGGAGATCTTGAAGTTCACCGCTTTGCTGGTAAGCGATCAGAAGACCCGCTCGTCGGATATCTTCTGGTCGCAGACGGGGCAGATGCTGTGCAACGCGCTGGTCGCGCTGCTCAAGCGGCACCGACCCGAAAATCTGCAGCATCTCGGCTCGATGGTGCGGCTGCTGCGGGCGGCGACCGTGCAGGAGGATGACGTGGATGGGCACGTATCCAAGCTGGATGCCGCTTTTAAGGAGGTGGCCGAGCAGGATCCGAAGTCGTGGGCGTACGCACAGTATGAGATGGTCAAGCGGGCGGCTGCCAAGACGCAGAAGAGCATTATTATCAGCCTTTGCGCCGAGTTTGGCGGTCTGATGACTCCGCAGATGACCGAGATGATGTCGCGAAATGACCTGGACATCCCGTCGCTGTGCTGCGACAAAACGGTGCTGTACGTCAAATGCTCCGACGTCGATCGCTCCAAGGATAAGCTGGTGGAGATCTTCTTTATGCAGCTGTTTCAGGAATTGTACCGCTTGGCCGATTGCGATCCGTCCCACACCCTGCCGCGCCCGATGCATATCCTGCTGGACGACGTGGGTGCCAACCTGCGGATCCCGAATATGGACGGCATCATCGCCACCGCCCGCGGTCGCGGCATCTCGCTGTCGCTGGTGCTGCAATCCATCGGACAGCTCAAGCGGCAGTACACGGATTATACCTCCATCCTCAATTCCTGCAACACGGTGGTGTTCCTCGGCGGCAGCGATATCGAGACCTGCCGTGAGATGGCGGAGCGGTTGGACAGACCGCTTGCCGACGTCCTGTACAAGGCGCCGCAGGTGATCTACGTCTTTCGCCAGGGCAGCAAGCCGATCATCACCGAGGTGTACGACCTCAAGTCCCATCCCGATTATCCGTCCATTCACGAATGCCGCTGCGCCACCGGCGCACAACCGAAGGAGGAGATGTACTTATGAATTTTCAGCCGCATATTCGTATTTTCGAACCGTTATTCACCTACGACCGTGTCGGAGAGTCCTGCGGGAAATGGTCGGCGCTCAGGAGCTTTTTGGGGTTGACCGATGCAATGGATGCGTCGGTGTATTGTCAGGAGCTTCGCACCGCCTATTATCGCTACGGCTCGCATATCGCCGTCTTGCTGAAGCGTGAGGGGAAATGGTACTGCCAGACCTATCTGGAGGGCGTTCGCGGCGCGCTGTACGACGTCTTGGCAGATGCCGATGCGCTGCGTGCCTTCTGCGAGCAGGGGGAGGGGCGTCTGACCGTTTTGGAGAACGACCACGCCTTTGCGCTGAAGCCGTCTTTTGAGGCGCTGATGAAATTCGTGCAGACGATGAACCGCATTGATGACCTCGGTCGGGAGCAGGATGCGGTCATCGGGCGCTACGCGAAGCAGCTGCGTGCGTTTCAAGACGAGTTTCGGGATCTCTCGGGGTACAGCCCCAAAAGCGACTACGAGCAGCTGGTCGATCTGCTGAATGCTTATTTGGTGGAGTTGAGCACGGCGGCGCACGGTCGGGTGGCAGAGGAGAAGCTCACGATGCGACTGCTTCCAATCGGATGAGAACGATCTGTATCGGATGTTCGGCCTGTTTGTCTACGCGCTGTCCCTCGGTCTGAAGCGCCATCGGTACCTGAAGCGGTACAAGAGTCTGATGGCGCTGGCGTTCCGTGAGATGCTGCAGGAGATGCGCACCTTTCTGGAGGTGCATCCGCATATGGAGCAGGAATATGCCGATTTTATGGGGTTGTCCCGAAACGATCGGGAACTGCTTTCCGCGATGCTGACGAGCGAGGGATTGTACGGCGATCCGAAGGACGACGGCCTGTTCTGAGGCGCAAAAAGGCGGCCTGTTCGTTTGTGAACAGGCCGCCTGAAAGGTCGGAATATAAGGGGGAGACCACAACCGCCCCCCCTTGTTATTTGCCGAGGTTTTCGAGATACCATTGGCGTTCGAATTCCGCGAATTCCGCCGCGCGGGCGGGGCCTTCGGTGCCGATGGCATCCAAAAAATCGGGCACGCCGGCCCGCATTTTGACGGGGGTGAGGGTGGCGGCATCCTCCGCCGAGAGGAACTTGTGACCGAAGCGCTCCTTCATCCCCTTCCAATCGTCCCACGGGATGCGGTAGATCTGCCGATTGATCCAGCAGAGGACGAACGCCCGCGCGCCGAATTTCTGCTGGCGGTCGAGGGCGTGGGCTTGTTCGGGGGTGACCACGCTTTGCATCAGCTTGTCGGTGGCGGTCTCCTTACATTCAAACACCACCGCCTGACCGCCGTACAGCGTGCCTTTATAGTCGGGCTGGGCGCGTTTTTCAAAGCAGGCGATAAACCGCCCCTTGGCCAGCCGTTCGATCACCTTCATCGGCTCGGGTGTTTTTTCGATATCCGCGATGCCGTGACTGCGGTAGTAGTCGCAGGCGGCCTTGATGAGATCCTCAAAGGCCTTGCCCTGTGTGCGGTTGAGCAGGCCGGTATAGCGGCGAATGGGATCGACCATACGAAACTCCTTACTTTTTCTTTTTGCGGGGGAACCAAACGGGATTTTGCTCGGGATCGATCTTCAGCCACAGACAAAGAGCGATCTGCGCCGGTATCCCGACCAAAAACAGCGGCCACGGGGCGTAGGCCAGGGTCTGCACGAACAGAGCGGCCAGCAGCGACCACACCAGCAGGGTCAGGATGCCGAATTTGATCTTGCGGTTTCCCCAGGCGCGGTTGTAGTACAGCGCCACCAGACAGGATGCCGGCGCCGCCCAGACAAACAGCGTCCACAGATTGGTCCGGTTGGCGTACAGCATTCCGTAGACGTACACGACGGTCACCACGATCCAGACGGTAAACACCGCCAACGCGGCGATGATGATCTGATTGGTGCGGCGGGTCTTATCGATGCGGAATTGCGCTTGCTCGGGCGAATCGTGCTCGCACAGCAGATAGTCCACCGTCACCTCGAACAGGTCGGCAATCTGCTTGAGCACACCGATATCCGGCAAAGATTCTCCGCGTTCCCACTTGGAAATGGATTTGTCGGAGTAATTCAGCCGAGCGGCCAGCTCCGCTTGTGTGAAATTGTTGGCTTTTCGCAACTCGGTGATGTTGGTTGCGATGTGATATTTCATCGTATCCATACCGTCATTATACACCATCCGCCATCGGATTTCAAGTCTTGCATTGCCGCCCCTCGTGGTTGATGCGGTAGCCGTCGGCGTAGATCATATCGCTGACCTTGAGAAACGTATAGCCGTCTGCCTGCAACGCTTCGATGATGTCGGGCAGCGCCGCCGGCGTGTTTTTGGCGGCGTTGTGGAACAGCACGATATCCCCCGAGCGGACCTTGGACAGCACCCGTTGGGTCATTTCCTGCGGAGAGGGATCTTTCCAGTCCAGGCTGTCCACGCTCCATTGAATACAGGTCATACCGGCCGCCTCGACCGAGCGGATCACGGCGTTGTTGTAATCGCCGTACGGCGGACGGAAGAGGGTGGGGCGCACCCCCGTGATCCGTTCGATCTTGTCGTTGCAGTTTTTCAGCTCGGCGGCGCGTTCGCTTTCGGAGATCTTGCTCATATACGGGTGTGTGTCCGAATGATTCATCACCTCGTGACCGGCGTCGTGCAGTTTTTTGACCTCCTCGGGGAATTTTTCCACCCAGTCGCCCACCACGAAAAAGGTGACCGCCACGTCGTAGGTGTCGAAAATTTCGATCAGACGGTCGGTGTCCTCCGCGCCCCACGCCGCATCGAAGGTGAGGGAAACCACTTTTCCCTCCCGATCGGTGCAATACACCGGCAGCAGACGTTTTTCGCTCGGCGCGGAGACCGCCAGCCGCGGAAGACCGACCGCCATTGCCGCCAGCAGCACGGCTGTCGCAACGGCGATCGACAGCGCCGCTCCCAGCCCCTTGCGTCCGACCACCGCAAACCAGGAAAACCGTTTCATATCCACCACTCCTTTCGATGCTTCTATATGCGGCGACCGCCGAAAAAAGCACAAGGGGGCAGAATATGGGAAATAAAAAAAGTCCGATGTTTTCCACATCGGACTTTTTGAAAATCAGCGGAAATGCTTGAGCACTTCGGCTACCACACGCTCGACCAGAACCGGGTCGGGGGTGGCGGCAGCGGCGGTGTAACGGTCGCAGCTGCCGAACAGGCGCATCTTTTCGATGACCGAGAGCTTGACCGCCTCACGAACGGAGGGGAGCAGGTCGATGAGGCCCTTGCCCATTTCGGTGAAGTGCGCGAGAGCGGCTTCCACCGCGGCAATGTTGATGTCGGTGAAGATGTTCACCTTGGAAATGCCGGCCGCGATCGCCTTGCGGAAATCGTCGTCGGTCAGACCGCTGCCGCCGTGCAGCACCAGCGGCGTGGGAACGGTGGCGGCAATCTGCTTGATGCGCTCGAAGTCAAGCTTCGGGGGGAGCTTGTACGCGCCATGCGCGGTACCGACCGCAATGGCCAACGCGTCCACGCCGGTCCGATCGACGAAATCCTTCGCCTCCTCGGGACGGGTGTAGAATTTGGCGGCATCCATCTGCTGCTCGGCGGTTGCAGCGCCCTCGCTGCCGCCGACGTGACCGATCTCACCTTCGATCGAAGCGCCGTAGGAGTGGGCGATGTCCGCCATTTCCTTGACACGGGCGCAGTTGTTCTCGTAGCTGTCGGTGGAGCAGTCGTACATAATGGAGGAGAAGCCGAGCTTCAGCGCCTTGAGGCAGGTTTCCTTATGCAGACCGTGGTCGAGGTGGACCACCACCGGCACCTTGGCGCGCTTGGCCATCGGGATGAGGATCATCGCCAGATCGTCCAGCGAGTTGTACGGCAGCAGCACCTCGGCAGTACCGAAGATGACCGGCGAGCCGGTCTCCTCGGCGGCGGCGATGATGCCCTGCGCCAGCTCCAGCGAAACGGCGTTGAACAGACCGACGGCGTAATGATTTTTTTGAGCGTCCTTCAGGACTTCGTTCATTGTAACTAACATTTATCCAACCACACTTTCCAAACTCAATCGGGGGTAGGTTTTTGCAATTTCCGCCACTTCGGCGGCCGGCTTCATCCCGTCCACCGCGTTGTCGCGGGTCAGGTTGCAGACCGCGGCAGCGGAGGCGAACTCCAGCAGATCGCGGTCGGCATAGCCGTGGTACAGGCCGTAGAGCGAGGCGGCGCAGAACGCGTCGCCGGCGCCGGTGCTGCCGACGATTTCCTCGGCAGGAACCTTCAGCGAGGGCAGGACGGTGATCTGACCGTCCGCGACGTTGCAGATAAAGGCGGCTTCTTTGGCGTGTACGATAATTTTTTCTTTGACGCCGGCTTCGGCCATCCGGCGGATGGCGGAGCGGACGTTTTGCTCGTCCAGCCGCCCGTCGGCGGTGCGGGGGGACAGCCCCCACGCCGAGCAGCTTTCGATCTCGTTTAAGATGACGTAATCGCAGTAGCGGAGAGCCGGAATCAGCGTTTTCGGGAAATTGCCGCTGCTGTCGCTGACCGCATCCAGCGAGGTCTTGATGCCGAGAGCCTGCACCGCTTGCAGCGTCTTGGCCATCACGGTACCGCAGGTTTCCTCCGCTTGGTCAAAGCGGTCCAGCAGCAGCACGTAGCCGAAATGGGCGATGCGGCAGGTCCAGTTTTCGGGGGTGATATGCTCGGGTCCGAACTCGCTGTTGGCGCCGCGGCAATGGAAGAAGGTGCGTTCACCCGACCGCAAGCTCATCGCATCCGAAAAGGAGGTGGAGGCGGTGGGGGAAACGCTGATCTCCTCGGTGGAGATGCCGTAGGCGTTCAGCTGTTCGATGATAAACCGCCCGTTTTCGTCGTCACCGACCCGTCCGGCCGCAAACAGCGGCATCGTGGGGTCGATCTTGGCGAGGTTGATGGCGGTGTTCGGCACGCAACCGCCGACCGAACGGGAAACCTCCGTGACGTTGCTGAGCATCCCGATGGTGGGGTAGGTGTCGATGGTTTTGATGTAATCTGCTATCACGTTGCCGGCAAGCAGAATGCCGTTGCGCTCGGCGGTCATATCAGTTGCACTCCGCGCAGAGAGGACCGGCGAGTTCCTAGAGGAAGAACAGACGACCGGGGAGGGTCGGGATATAGGAGGAGGTGATCCACGGGGTGGTGCCGTGGCGCAGCGTCATCCAGAGGGACAGACCCTGCCACTGCATACCGCGACCGAGGGTGCCGTCGGCGCCGCCGATGGCGTAGTCCGCCTGCAGGAACAGCGCCGGACCGATGGTGTTGGCGCGGCAGGGCACCAGCGTGGTACGGGACTTGAAGCTGGTCAGCGCGTTCTGCTCCACCGTCAGCGGATGGATCTTGGCGGCGATGCGGTACGGCGCAGCCTTCCACTCCGCCTCGTCGGCGTAATCCGCCGCAAAGGTCGGCTCCCAGAACGCGATGTGGCACATACGGCCGATGCCGTACACCAGCACCAGCTTGGCGCCCTCCGCCTTCAGAGCGGCGATCTTGCCCGGGTAGGTAGGGAGGTTGTCACGCGTGGCAAAGTTGCGCTGGGTCACCGGCACGGTCAGCTCACCGAGCGGATTGAACAGCGCCTGCTCCATCGCGTACTGGAACGCGCCGGGGTTGTCGGACGGCAGGGTGTTGCCCTCGGCGTCCGCCCACTCGTCCATATTGAAGGTGGTGACGTGGTCGCAGGAAACGTTCCATTCCTTCAGGAAATACACCACCCACTTGGACAGGCCCATCGGGCCGACCGGCAGGATAAACGCGATCTTCTCGCCGCGATCCTTCGCCAGC
>JAFOFS010000290.1 GCA_017387165.1 Clostridia bacterium | reverse complement strand
CGAGCAGGCAGCGCATCGCAGAAATGTGCAGTTGGAGGAGGCCGCCGGGGCGACGATGCACTTCTTGTCGATGCACGATTTGTCGGAACTGGTCGCCCGCCTGATGGACGGCTGGCGTGCCGGCACCGGCGTGCTGACGGTCAACGATGAATTCGGTCTGACCTTTGCGGATTTCGCGGCGGCGTTGCCGTCGGTTTGCGGCGGTGTCAAAGTGGAGTTTTTGGGAACGGCACCCGCCAAAACACTGGACACCGATAACCGTGCCCTGCGCGGGGAATACGGATGGTTCTCCAAAATCTCCATCGTGGAGGATCTGGCCGAGGAATACGATCGCTACACCGGCGCCGATGCCGCCAAGCGGGAGACGTTGCTCGATCGTATCAAGGCGTGGGTGCGTGCGCATCCGCGCTTGCTGAAAATCATCGAGCTGGTGCTGTTCTTCTTCGTGACGGAATGGCTGCTGTACATCACTCACTCATCGGTGATCTTCTCGGGTGTCGATTTCCGTCTGGTTTATATCGTCGTGATGGCGACGGTGCACGGGCTGTATTACGGCATTGCCGCCGCCACGCTTGCGGGCGCTTCGTATCTCGTCGCCAAGGTTGCTTCGGGTATATCGGCACTGACGATATTCTACGAGCCGACCAACTGGCTGCCCTTCGTGTTCTTCTATCTGGTGGGCGCACTTTGCGGTTACGTCAAACTGCGATACGATGACAAGATCCGCTTTGTCACCGAGCAAAACCGCCTGTTGGAGGATAAACTCGTGTTCACCCGCGAGATCTACGAGGATACCTACCGCGAAAAGCGTGATCTGAAAAAACATATCATCGGCTCGCGTGACAGCTTCGGCAAGATCTTCGATATTACGCGCCGTCTCAACACCGTCGAGCCGCAGCGACTGTACCTGCGTATCGTCGATACGTTTGAAGAGGTGCTGGAAAACAAGGGTATCACCGTGTATTCGGTGAACGAGAACAGCCGATTTGGTCGTTTGGAGGTAGCCTCCCGCGATATTATCGAAAGCGTGTCACGCTCGGTTTCGCTGGATACCTACCGTCCCGTTATGGAGGCGCTCAACAACGGCGAGATCTGGCGCAACACCGAACTGCGTTCCGATTTGCCGATGTATGCGGCGGGCGTGTACCGCGGCGGAAAGCCGGTGCTCGTTATCTTCCTGTGGCACGCCGATATGGAGCAGCGTTCGCTGTACTACGTCAACCTGTTCCGCATTTTGCGTGACCTCGTCGAGATGTCGCTTCTGCGGGCGCACGACTACAATCAGGCGCTTCTTGAAAAGCAATATCTGCCGGGAACACGCATTATGAACGCCGAAGCGTTCGGGGAGTGCCTCGAAAACTTTGCCGCCCTGGTCGAACGTAAGGTATCGTCCTACGTGCTGCTGGAGGTTGACGGCAAGGGCAAATCGTACGATGAGCTCGATGAACTGCTCGGTCGCCGTGTTCGCGCGAACGACATCATAGGTGCCGCCGAGGACGGCAAGGTGCGTCTGCTCCTGTCGCAGGCGACCGAGAAGGATCTTGATTTTATTTTACCTCGCTTTGCCGAGGACGACGTGATTGTGACCGTCGTATCGTAAGGAAGTTCGTTATGCTGCCATGGATTTTACTGATTATCCATCTGCTTTGCTGCCTGCTTGTATTCTTGGGAATACGGAGCGGGCTGCTTCGGGTGCATCGGTATATGACGTTCGTGGCACTGCTTTTGCCGTTGTGG
>JAFOFS010000027.1 GCA_017387165.1 Clostridia bacterium | reverse complement strand
CTTTACACAAGGGGGCCTTGTCGGCAGCCGCAGGTCTGTGCGGAATTGGCGGCGGAAAAACTCCCCCTGCCGACGGTTCCCTCACCGTCACCTATCTGCCCTAAAACAAAGGCCGCCCTCATCACGAGGGCGGCCTTTACTATGTCGTTTATTTCTTTTTGAAGATCTTGGAAATGTCGAGCTTTTTGACGCGAACGTCCAGAATAAAGAGAAACGCAACCAGCAGCAGCATCCCGTGCAGGATACCGACGAACACCCCGCAGGGTACCACACCGCGCAGCAGGTACACCAGCGGGAACAAGATCGAGCTGAAGGTCACCGGCATACCGCGATAATATTTGTTGCAGCCGTCCTCCACCTGCTGGCGTTTGCCCTCCAACACGTTGAAAAACGCCAGGCGAATGACCGCGCACAGGGCGTACACGCAGACGCAGATCATTCCCAAGACGCCGTTTACCCCCATGCAATAGCACAGGTAGGCGGGAAACACGCCGAACGCAATGACGTCGCACAGCGAGTCGATCTGAATGCCGAACTGCTTGCCGTCCTCGGTGCGGTTCTTTTTCGAACGCGCCACCATTCCGTCAAACGCATCGCACAGTCCCGATCCCAGCAGACACAGAATCGCCGCGCCGAAGTGTCCCTTTGACGCCAGCACCATACCCAGCATGGCAAACACCGTGCTGAGGTAGGTCAACATGACCGTGTAATCATAAAATCCGATCAGTTTCATCGCACACACTCTCTCTTTTCCCCAAAATAAATGAAACGAAAAATCCGAGTACCAACAACACCAGGGATATCAACGACACCGGATTGAAGCCGAGCCGACAGTTTTCGGTCAGCATATTCGGGATCATCGACAGGAAAATGCCGAAGATCACCGAGTAGGTCGCGGTGTAAAACCGCTTGAACAGGCAAGACATACCAAACGAGATGCCCACCGCACCGACCGCCAAACCCACCGCCATCGGCAGCAGCACCGAAAGGTCAAGCTCCGCCAGCGACGCGACGTACACGCGGTACAGACCGAGGGTGGACAGAAACACCGCCGGGTCCACACCGGGAATGATGGCGGTCGCCGCCACCGCCACGCCGAGCAGCACCGACTGCCACAGCATCGGATCGGTCACCTGCGGAAACAGAGCGGGATTCCAGAAGAAAAACGCCAGCCCTGCCGCGGCGGTCACCGCCGTGACGATGCCGTATTTGAGGGAATAGCCCTCTTTTCGCACCTCTTTCCATATCGACGGCAGCGTGCCGAGAATGAGACCGAGGAAGCAAAAGCAGGTCGGCATCTCAAAATGGGTGAGGAAATAATCGATCACCTTGCTAAATGCCAGCACACCGACGAACATTCCCAGCACCAGCGGCAACAAAAACCGCAGGTTGCGGCGGAAATTCCGAAACAGCGTGCCGAGCGCATCCAGCGTCTTGCGGTACAGACCGAAAATGATGAGCAGGACGCTGCCGCTGAGTCCGGGCGAAACGCCGCCGATACCGACAACGATGCCTTTCAGAAAGGTTTTCAACGGCTTGTCACCCCCTATTTTGATAATTATAGCATAGTGTTCGACAAATTTCAACCGCCGAAACGAAATCTATCTCTTGCGAGGACGTAGGGATTGTGCTATAATACCGTCGGAAAGGCGGTGGCGTCTATGAACGAACGCGATCCGTTACAAGGAACGATATTTGGCGGCGACAAACCCGAAGCGCCGCAAAAGCCGAAGCGGCAACGACCGATTGCTGCGCCTGCAGCCGAGCACAAAAGCGGTATGATCGTTCTCGGCGTGCTGGTCGGCTTGGTGGTGCTGGTGCTGCTGATCGGTGTCATTTATATGGCGGTCAATCCACAGGATATGAAAGCGCGAGACGAAGACAAAGGCGAATATATCGACTCGACCGCCGTTGCGGAGCTGTCCGCCGACGGCATCAAAGGCGCGGTCACCAAGGCGTATTACGCCTTAGACGGCAGCATCGCGGTGTTTCTCGATCTCGGCAACGGGATGGCCACGCCGCAGCGTCCGCTGTCGCTCTATCTGGAGCTGGAAAACGAGCAAGGACAGGTCATCGGTGCCGGTCGCGCCGACAGCGTCCCCGAGGATTTCTACGTCCCTGCAGGCGAGCGGCGCGCTTTCCTGCTGTACATTGCGCCCGAGCACGTGCAGCTGACCGACGACGATCTCGACCACCTCGCATACGAGCTGACCATACAGAGCGAAGACTTTTCTTGACGGGGTCCCTCCCCCGTGCTATAATGAGCACAATTGCGGTGGATGTGTAGGGGGCGATTGCCCCGAATCGAAAGGACGGATACGATGAGTAAAGTAGGATTTATCGGATGCGGAAATATGGGCGGTGCGCTGGCGAAAGCCGCCGCCAAAAGCGATGCCGATCTGTGGCTGGCAGACGGACTGGCGGAAAAGGCCGAAGCGCTGGCTGCCGAGCTCGGCGGTCACGCGGCCGACAACGACGCGCT
>JAFOFS010000289.1 GCA_017387165.1 Clostridia bacterium | reverse complement strand
CCACCTGCGCCGCGACCTTTTGGTTCCAGGTCTGATCGCCGACCGCCTGCATCACGGTGACCTTCTTGCCGTATTTGGTTTCCAGTTCTTTAATCGCCTTGTAGCAAGCGCTGTTCTCGTCGGTGCCGTCGTAGCCGGGGACGATAAAGCTGATCTCCTTCGGCTCGGCCAAAATCTTGGCGTCACGCTCGGCATTGCCCGAGCCTTCCCCGAGGTTTGCCTCGCCCGGGCCATCCTCGCCGCAGGCGCAGAGGCACAGAAGCATCGCCACCGCGATCAACAGCGCCACAAGCTTTTTCCAATTACGCATACATATCTCTCCTTTGTTCTCTATTTGCAACCCGTCACGCCATCCGGAGGAACAGGTCAGCTGCCAAAGCCACTCGGGCGGCATCCGCATTATACAGCGGATAATTGTGCCGCTTCATCACCTTTTCATACAGTTGAAAATAGGTCTTCGCGCTGGCGTAATCCCCCATCAGCGCGGCGGTATACACGTTTGAGCCCCAATAGAACGTATCGGGATGATTGAAGTTTTCCCAGTCCACGTATTGGCAGAACGTGTTGTACAGCGTCTTGGCACGTTCGCTCGTCGGATCCAGCAAGCCGTGGATGATGAGGAAGGTTTGCGACGTGGAGGACGGATAATATTCGTTCCATTTAAAGGTCCACGCCACGGCGTTATCCGCGCCGAGGGCGGGATGATAGTAGCCGCCCTTGCTGTTCCACATACGGGTCTCGATGGCATTGGCCACCTTGCCCGCATACTCAGCGAGTTTATCACGCGTAGCGGCCGATGCGCCGGCAGGCACCAGTGTATCCTTATACAGCTTGGCGCCGGCCATCAGTCCCTCGTACACCTCGCAGTTGTCCATCAGATACTTGATGGCGTAGTCCGGCTTGGCCAGGGTGAGATCCCCCACCATCGTGGCGAACAGGGCGTTCACGATACGCTCGACGTCCGCTGCACGGCCGATCACATACGCTTTGTCGCCGGTCGTTTCCACGTACTTCTGCAGCACGATGAGGAAGGTCGCCGCATACGAGTCGGTGGAATCATACGACCTCAGCGAGGTCTCGCCGGTCACCTTGCCGGCGGACACGCTAATAGTGTAATCGTAGATGGTACCGTCCACGCGGTTATAATCCTGTGCGGCGGTGTTGAGATGGTTAAAATGCCACTCCATATACGCCTTGACGTTGTCCTTGTACAGGTTGGCTTGGTTGAGCAGCGACAGCGCCGCAAAATCCGAAAAATACGGAGTCACCTTAACGCTGCCGTTGTTGGTCGGCGTCATCGGAAAAGCGCCGTTGGAAAGCTGCATATTCGCGAGCCACGCATTTTCGGTATCCACGATCTTCTGTAACAGTTCCATATCGGCTGCCTCCAATGGTGCGTTTAGCGTAACCGTCGGCGCGGTCGTGGGTTTGGTGGTCGAGGTCGTCGGTTTGGTGGTCGAGGAGGTCGCGGTCGTGCCGCCGCTCGTCGTGCCGCCGCTCGTCGTGGTCGAGGAGGTCGCGGCAGTGGATCCGCCTGTCTCCACCGCCGAGCCGGTGGTGGTCGTAGTCGTCTCCCCCGTTCCGGAAGAGGTGGTCGTAGTCGTGCTCTCGGTGGTCTGCCCATCCGAGGGCTTCGCCGCCGGTGTACAAGCCGCCAGCAGTAAGGTCAGCGCCAAGCTGATCGCCATTATTTTTTTCATAGTCGTTTACCCCACAATACCGGTTCGTTCAATGCCCTCGGTGAAATGCCGCTGTACCAGCGCATAGACCGCCGTGATCGGCAGCACCACGATGAGACAGGCCGCCGCCAGAATGGACGCTCGCAAAATCTTCAGATCAGCGCTGATTGCCTGACCGGTCAGATACTGCATATTGGAGTCCAGCGTCGTACCGACCGAAGTGATGGCCACCGACAGCGGATAGTCGCCGTTTAAGAGCATACCCGTGGTCGAAAAATCGTTGTAATACCACACCAGCGACAGCACCGAAACGGTGAGGATCGCGGGGCGGATATTCGGCACCATAATGCGCAGGAAGGTCTGGAGCGGATTGCAGCCGTCGATAAAAGCGGCCTCCTCCAGCTCTTTCGGCATGGTGCGATAGAACTGACGGATAATAAAGATGTACAGCGCCGATCGCACGCCGACGCCGAGCAGCGCCTGAATGTAAAACTGCGCGTAGGTATTGATCAGCTTCAGGTCGGTCATCAGCACGTACACCGGAATCATATAGCAGATGGACGGCACGATGATGTTAAACAGCAGCAGTGCAAACAGCACCGACAGACCCGGCAGCTTAAAACGGGCAAAGCCGTAGGCGATGAACACGCAGGAGCAGACCTGCAGCGCCACGCACGGCAACACCAGCTTGATGGTGTTGGCCAGCGCCGTATTGTATTTCATCAGGTCGTAGGCTTTCTGGAAATTGAACCAGTTGAGCCCCGAGGGCAACCATACGACGGTGGCATCCAGCGTATCCGATACGTTCATAAAGGATGCCGAGATCATAAACAACAGCGGATAGAGCGTCACGTAGCCGACACCCAGCAGGAAGATGGTGCGAAGCAGACCTCCGCCCCATTGCATGATCCGTCGCTTGTATAAAACGGAACGTCTTGACCATTCCATAGGACGCTCCTCCTTTCCTTTCGTAGTCAGCGGCCTTATTCGGCCGAATAAAAGGCGATACGGGACATAATCCAGCTGACGATACCCACCACCGCCAGCACGCAGACGCAGTAGATGACGCCGACCGTCGCGCTGTAGGTGTAGTTGTTGACGGTGGAATAATTGGTGATCGTCTGAATGATGACGTTATCGTAGTCTACAAAACCGTCGATCAAGGTATAGATCACCACCACGACCAAGGTCGGGGACAGCGTCGGAAGGGTGATCTTCCAGAATTTTTCCCACGCGGTGGCGCCTTCCATCATCGCCACCTCATAGAAGCTTTTCGGAATGTTGTTGACCGCCGACAGCATCAGCAAAATCTGCACGCCGGATTTCCACATCAGATCAAAGATCTCGTTGATGATGGTGGTGATGCTTTCCAGCACCTTTTCGGGAACGCCGAGGTCCGCAAACACCAGCGTCAGATCGGGGGCTTGGAACAGATGCGTCGTTGCCTCTGCGCCTGCCTGTGCGGCACCGTTCATCATCACCTGCGTTTCCAAAATGCTGATGACCGGACCGGACGCGATGATGACCGGCAGGAAGAAGACGGCGCGCGCCAGACCGCGCATCGGGAATTCCTCGCGGAGCAGCAGTGCAATCATGGTGCTGAAGGTGATGATCAGCAACGTGCTGGGGATGGTTTCCACCAGCGAGGTGGTCAGATTGGTGAGGAAGAAGGAATCCTTGGTGAAGAAATACAGATAGTTTTCCGCGCCGACAAAGGTCGCGTCAAAACCGCCCTGCTCACCAATGGTCAGATTGCTGAACGAGTAGATGACCGTCTGGATCATCGGCCAGACGAAAAACACCGAAATACCCAAAATCCACGGTGCCAGAAACAGCCAGCCCCACTTGGCGCGTTGCCGTTCCAGCGAACGGAATTTTCGTTGCTTCATCGATTCCTCCTCCTTTCCTTTTGGTTCGTGAAGATCAATAGCCGCCGACCGCATAGCCACTCGGCTCAACGGTCAGGTTGTCTGCCGTATACGCGGCGTCGCTGTAGTTGACGATTGCCCACGCACCGCCCTCAAACGCGGTGCGATACACGCCCTCCGCGAGTTCGGTATGCGCCGTGATCGCACGGCCGCTGACCGCCGCCAGATACGGCTGCAGCGCCTTTTGCTCGGTCGCCGCACGATCCAACCAATCGGATGCGTGAATGTAGTTGTATTTTTCGCCGGCCGTGTTCTTGAGGCGGTCGGTATTCTGCCAGCCGAGGGTATAGGTCAGACCGATACCGCTCTCCACCGCCTGCAGCAAACGTTCGTTGCCCTCGCCGTCGTTGACGGGTGCAACGCTCATATCCACCAGACCGTGCAGGGCAATGGCATAAAACGGAATTGCCCGTTGTTCGCAGAAAAAGTCGCTGTGCTCGGTGGGGACGTTTTGCACCACCGACGCATACGGCAATGCATAGCCGTTGGCCGCCGAAAGCAGCAACCCGTCCTTCGATTGCTCTGCAATCGTTTTCAAGCTGCTCTCCCAGATCGCCTGCGCCTGTCCGCGCTCGATCGGGTTGTCACCGAAATGAGAATAGATCTCGGAGGCGAGACCGTTGGCGGAGAAATTCTCCATCCCCCACTCCTGCCACTTTGCCAGCTTCTTTCCGTTCCACTTTTCGATTGCTTCGGTCAGTTTCCAGGGATTGAGTAAGAACTCCTTCGGCTGATCGGTGCGGAGGCGGTAGGTGCTGAGATAAAATTTCTGCCGTGTCAGCGGCTCTTTTTTCACGTTCTGCGCCGTAGAGTACAGGGTGGAATAGCCGGTTTGGTTGTGCATCAGGTCGGTGAAATTGAGGTCAAAGTACAGCTTCACGCCGTCGGGCAGCGCCGCCAACAGACGCTTCAGTTCCGACTTGCCGCCGAGGCGATTTTCCGCTTTCATATCCACCGTCAGGCGACTTTCGGTGCCGTCTTTTGCCCAGTAGAGATAATCCACCGAGAGATCGCTCACGCCACGGGCGGCAAACGCCTGCACCATCTCCAGCAGATCGCTGTAGGTGGTGACCGGGAGCACACGATCCACCGGAATACCGAGAATGCTTTCCTCATGCATCACGCCGCCGATTACCTGAAGCTGCAACGCGGAGGAGTCCGCAGACACGGTCATTCCCTTTTCGTCGAGGAGGTATTGGCGGTAGGCGTTGGCCATACCGACGTAATCGGCGGTATCCGCCATGCGGTATTCCACCGCAAACGCATCCAAGCCGCAATGCTCCGGCTCAAACATATTTGCCTGAGTGGATTCAAAGGTACGCTGACCGACGTCGATCAGCAGACGCTCGCGGTAAATAAACTCCGCCGACACGGTGGTATACGGTGAACGGGCGGAAGCGGCCTTGGCCGCCACACGGGCGCGGGAATCTCCCGCGGTGATGATGCCAACCGTCGCGGCGGTGGCGGTCGTCGTGCCGAAAACGGGCAGGCGAGCGATCTGCGCCGGAGCGGAGCCGACCGTCTGGCCAACCGCCGCATCCTCGCCGTACAAGCGCTGGCTGTAGTTGGCCAGACCGTATGTGTACGGAATAATGGCGCCGCTTCCGTCCGGTACCACCGCATACCCTTCGCTGCCTGCCAGGCCGGCGCCGAAGTTGGGCAGCGGAATGATCTCGGTCAGCTTGAGTGAATCGGACGCTTCCTGAATATCCGCAAGCGGTACCGAAGCATGCAGACCCTTGTCGGTCAGCGTCAGTTCCAGCGGCACGAGGAAGCCCTCGTTGGCGAAATAGAAATCGTAACGGACACCGCTTGTAATCTGCTTGGCGGCGAAATTCTTTCGGGAAACGCTACCGGCCATACAGTTGACCTCGGTGATGTTGGAGTCACGGTCGGCATAGCGAATGTTGAGCAGCGAGGAAAGGGTCAGTTGCACCGCTTTTTTGAGGTCGGGTAATTGTTCCATGCCGGCAGGACGCGAATCCACCGTCGCACCGTCGCTCTTGCGTTCCAAGCGAATGGTCGGGTCGCACAAATTGGCATACAGAATATAGGTGCCGTTTTCCGCCACCACCTGCAGCTCATCGGTATCTCCGACCTGCGCCGTAAAGGAGATCGGGCGTTTGACTTCGGTCTGCGCCGTTTCCAGCTCCGCCGTCTGCGACGCCTTCAGAATCAGCGCCACGACCAGTCCGACCACCAACGCACCGCTGAGGACGCGCAGGATCAGCGTTTTCGCGTTCTGCTTCAGATAGTGTTTCAGATCGTTGAACAGATCGTGCATGCCGATCTCCTCCTTTCTCTCAAATTTGTCGGTTCATCGTAATCGGAATTCGCTGTACAGGGTGCTGATAAAAGTCAACAACTGTGCAAACAAGCTGTAACCGATCGTAATCAGCAGCAACAGCAGATACATACCCAGCACCGAGCCGCCCAGCAGCAGCAAGGTCTTGCCGGAGGTGTACTGGTGTACTT
>JAFOFS010000288.1 GCA_017387165.1 Clostridia bacterium | reverse complement strand
TCAATACTCTTTTTTGAAAATAAAAAAGCTCGCCCATAATTTTGCGGCGAGCCTTTTTCGGAATCAATTCAGCGGAATCAACAGGAGGCGTTTTTCGGGCAAGACTTCTTCGCTGATATCGTTTTCACTTGCGACCGTCTCGACGGCGGTATGGCAGCTTTTTGCGATTTCCCATACCGATTCTCCCTCTTCCGCAAAGATCATCTTGACACTGGATGTTTCGGACGGGTACGGATGCGATTCGTCCAACGCAAGCGAGCAGACCGCATGCAGACCCCGCTGGTCAAGATCGCGGAGATGCAACTCTCCCACGGCATCCAGCTCCAACACATTTCCGTCCTTGATGCGGTAACTGCATTCCGGCAGATGCAAGCGATGATACGGCGCGTTGCCGTTGCTGTTCAGCGGAAATTCCACATCGGCGGCGCGTTCGTAGCAACTGAGTATCCCTTCGTTGTCTGCCGCCAACAGATGGATCAACAGGCGATAGGTCGCCGCGCCATCGTTGGTGGCAATCGGCGTCGCATCGCACCAAACGTCCACAACCGCACAAACACCCTCCGGCAGCTCCACCTCTTCCCGAATCGGAAAACGGCGATTACCGCATCCCAAAAGGCGCGTAGTCGGTTGATCTCTAAAGACGACCGTAGCCGGGCATCGGAGACCGTATGCATCGGAAATGTATTCGCATCGGCAGGATTCCCACACCCGCAGGTCCGCCGCAAGGCGAATACTCGCCACCCGCAAGCATTGACCGGTCCCCTCTTCCCTGTCGGCACGTACGTCGCAGGAAAGCACCGAGACAAGATATTCCGCCTGTTCCGTATCGTTTAATCCGATGCAATCCACCATCTGGCTGTAAAGCAGAGTATGGTCACAAGAGGCGTAGGTCGGCGTGTCTTCCCCCTCGCGACCTTGTACCTCATACAAACTATGCACGGTTATTTCGCCTTTTAAAATGGCTTTTCCGGGCAGGATTTTACATTCGCTGACCGTTGCGTTTGCCGAAGAACGCACAATCTTTTCGGCAATTTGACCGCCAATATCCAGCACTTCGTTAACGGTGAACTGCTTGCTTGCGCAACGAGCAGGAACGTTCCCCTCCGCAACACTCTTCTTTAAGCATACGGCGCTTTCTTCTGCGCGGTCCGGTAATTCGCTGCACAGCGTATCAAAGACGGTTGCGTACAGTCGCCACGCGCCGCGAATATCCAATCGCCGAGGCCCGATCGCCCGATAATTCACATACGAGATCACCGGCTCCACATAAACAACAGCCGGTTCACACAGATCCTCCGTTGTAAACGACGCGGTAAACGGTTGCCCCGTTTCATACGTAAACAAGCGATTGCGGCTTTGATCGACGTATAACACCTGCACGCGAACGGTGCCGTCAACGATGAGGCGATTTCCGCCAAGTTGACGGCTTTCCACCGTCGGTTGCATGCGACAGGCAAGGACGGCCGCCATTTCGGGCAGATATTCCGGCAATACAAAGTCGCCGTCGAACGCCTTCTCCTCAAACGTATCCAACAGTTTGCGGGCGTTGCGAACGGTTTTCTGCTTCATCACACATTCCATAGGTAATCGCTCCTTTTGATCGGTTTGCTACCAATTTATGCGAAGCGATGCCGAAATAGACGCCTAATTTATGTATTTTCTGAATAGCGACGGATGCCAAACATTTTCCGCAGGATGCCACCGACAAAACGAGGGCTTTTCACCAATACGATCTTCATACAAACTCTCCTTTCAGCGTTTACAGGAAGACAGACCGAGAATGACCAAAACGACCGCCAGAACAAACAACAAAAATTTAGAGGGCAGGACCGTTGCCACCAGCAAACCTAATCCAAACGCGGCGCTATAGCCGCCGATTCGAGACGAATGACACATCGATCACAACACTCCTTTACCCGGCTGACGCCGTCTGTTCGTTACAAAGTATGCAGTGGATACGTGAGTGGTGACAAAAAAGAGTCGTGCAGGTTGCACGACTCTTTGATTTATCGAATTTCCCAATCGGCGCGGCTCATGGCCTCTTCCGCCATCGCCTTATAGGTTTCCCATCGGGAGGAGGCGATCCGGCCATCCTCGACAGCACGCAGCACCGCGCAGCCGGCCTCTTTCAAATGACGGCAGGAGGTGAACTTACATGCGCCGAGAAAAGGCGTAAATTCGCGGAAACAATACGGCAGATCGTCTTTATGAATCCATTCCAGACGTTCCATATCCAGAGAGGAAAAGCCCGGCGTATCCACAAAATAGCCGCCGCCTTCCTGGCGGTACAAAACCGATGAACGCGTCGTGTGTTTTCCGCGACCGAGCACCGCGCTGATCTCGGCGGTTTCCAGCCCCAAGCGGCTGTCCAACCGATTGAGGATGCTGGATTTACCAACTCCCGAGTTTCCTGAAAAGGCGGCGATCTTACCGCAGAGCAGAGAGCGAAGCTCTTCGATTCCTTCGCCGGTTTCCGCAGAAACCGCCAGAGCCGAGAAACCGGCCGAACGGTACAAATTCAACAGAGCATCAGCAGAAGCGAGATCGGTTTTATTAAAAACCAGAATCGGTTCAATATCCTTATGCTCCGCAATCGCGATCATTTTATCCAAAACGGGCAAATTGGGCTCGGGATCTTTGACCGAACACACCATCACCAGACAATCCAAGTTGGCAACAGGCGGCCGAATCAGCTTGTTTTTGCGCGTTGCGATCGATTCGACAATCCCTTTGCCATCCTCGGACACGGCGATGGTTACCAGATCCCCCGCAAGCGGACTCTCGCCCGTTTTGCGAAACGCACCGCGTGCCTTACACTCCACAACGCCGTTTTCGGTTTCAACGTAGTAAAAACCGCCGATGCCTTGCAGCAAGCGCCCTTCTTTTTTTACCATACGTTTTACCACCGCGGTCAGTTGAAGAGTCCGCCGAAATCAATCGGCGGGTTCTCCGGGTCCGACGTACCGTCATCCGGCGCATCAGGCGACTCCTGCGCAACGCTCTGATAATTGCTTGCCTCGCCGGTCTCACCGTTGGCGTCGCAGGTATAGTGAGCCAACACTGTGTCGGTGCCGCTCTGCGTTACGATAATCTCCGCCGTGTACGAAGCTGCCGCT
>JAFOFS010000026.1 GCA_017387165.1 Clostridia bacterium | reverse complement strand
CCCGTTTAACGTTGGCATTCTTGTCCAACTTGGGAGGCGATGTCTTGTAAGAAAGCGTTGTGATTTTGACCGCCGCCCGTACTTTCTGTACGGGAGAGGCACCCTTGTCGATAGCAACGCTTTTTTATTTTTTGTGGGAATGATTGACTTGTTTGTCGGAATATGGTATATTTTCAGCGAGGGCTTCCGTGGAACCGTCCCAATCCATTATGAGGTTGGCTATGGTTTCATTGGCTGTCCTTAAAGGCGAATCGTTTAAATGCGACGGCACGAAGCTGCCCGAACCTCTTTGCGATTCGCCTTTCTTTTTTACAGACAAAAGCACCCTATGACCGTAAAAGTCATAGGGTGCTCGCTTATCTGTCAAACTTTACGCCTATGCGGTGAGCATTCCCCTTTGTTATTGGTTTTATTCTTTTTCGCTTATCCCATAGCTGCTGAATATGATATGTGTTCGGTTGGTGGGGTTACGATACTTGGGGTAAGGGGGTGGCAAGGGCGGCTTTGTTCAGCGCCTTGCGATAGGCGGTGTACACCGCCGAGGTCTCACGCCCCACCTGCAGGGCGATCGCCTCCCACGGGTCGGCACAAAGGTAGCGCAGGCGCAAAATGCGTCGCTCGTTGGAGGTGAGCGTCGGTGTCGCCGCGATACGCTCCCGTACCTCGGCGCGGAGCGTTTCCAATTCTGCCCCGACCTTTCGCTGTTCTTCGCGGAGCGGCACTTCTTCGGCGCGTCCCTCCACGTCCTTGATCTCATCACGCAGATCCTGCAGCCGTCGCGACCAATCGACGCACGGCCGCCAATACTCTTTCAGGGCCGCCCCTTCGGCGGTCAACGGCTGATACAACTGATTCATTTTCTTGTCTCCTTTCCATTTCACATCCTGACTCACGCACAGTTGCAGCGGCATTCTTCAATGCACTCGGCGCAGACGGTATCCCCATCGATGTCGTAGTAGTATTCATCCAAGATGGACGAATCACACCAAGCGCACACCGCCCGCTCCGGTTTGATGGCCGCAGACGGGCAATCGGGCGCACAGGGACTCTGCATACAGAATTCACACATATACGGCCAACCCTCCTCGATCAAATTCCGAACAAATGTTCGGTACGCTTGCATTGTACCACATAGGAAGCGGTTTGTCAATGGATGATTACTGCAAAGCGGATGGGAAATTTTCGGGGGAGGCTTCGCGAATGCGGAGACCGGGGGAATGTTTGTTGTGCGGAACATATTTGACAATCCCTCCGTCTTTTTGCTTCGCAAAAATCCACCTCCCTTTACACAAGGGAGGCTTTTCTCCCGCCGTCCATTTCTAAAACCCCACGGGCGAACGCAGTTCGCCCCTACGGCATTACCGAAACCTGCGAATTTCGCACAAACCCCGTCGCCTCCCTCTGACGAGGGAGGTGTCACCGCAGGTGACGGAGGGAGAGAAAATTCCGTACGGGTCGTCGAGGACGCCGACCCCTACAACTTGATTTTTTATTTCGCACAAAACCGTGCCTGCCGCAACCCTTACGCAAGCGTCATTCCTCACACGCGATAAGCGCTTCGCGCAGGATATCCAGCGCGTGATCGCCCTTGTTCAGCTTGATCGCAAAATACGGCTTGGCGCCTGCCGAGAACATCACCCGCGCCGGCAGCGCCTTGTGAATACGGGTGCCCATCGCCAGATCCAGCGTTTTTTGCATCAGCATCAGCGTGTGCTCGTTTTGCTTGATCTCGTAAATGCCGTGCGCCGCCGCCATATGCCGCAGCAACGCGACGTCGATCAGCCCCTGCACCGCGGCAGGCGGCTCACCGAAACGGTCGATCAGCTCGTCGTACACGTCCAGCGAATCCTCCTCGGTACGGATATCCGCAATGCGATGATAGATTTCCAGACGGTTGGCGGTGGAGGGAATATACGTTTCGGGAATGTGCGCCGAAATGGGAAGATCGATCAGACAATCGACGTCCTCCTCCCGTTCGGGGATCTCCCCCTTCTGCATCGCAACCGCATCCGCGAGCAACCGCAGATACAGATCGTAACCGACCGATTCCATATGCCCGTGCTGCTGCGCACCGAGCAGATTACCCGCTCCGCGGATTTCCATATCGCGCATGGCAATGCGGAAACCGGAGCCGAACTCGGTGAACTCGTGCATCGCTTCCAATCGCTTTTGCGCGATCTCGGATACCGATTTTCCCCGTCGGAAGGTCAGATAGGCATACGCCCGTCGGGAGGAACGCCCGACTCGTCCGCGCAGCTGGTGCAGCTGGGACAGACCGTAGCGGTCGGCATCTTCAATAATCAGCGTGTTGGCGTTGGGGACGTCGATGCCGGTCTCGATGATGGTGGTGCAGACCAGCATATCGATCTCCTGCTCCAGCACCTGCCGCCAGATCTCGGACAGCTGCGCCTCGTTCATTTTGCCGTGCGCCACCGCAATACGCGCCTCGGGGATGCGAATTTGCCAGCCGGCCGCCACACTTTCGATGTTGTCCACGCGGTTGTGCAGATAATACACCTGACCGCCGCGCCGCAGTTCCCGTCGGATGGCCTCCTCCAGCACCGCGTTGTCGTGCTCCAGCACGAAGGTCTGAACGGGATGGCGATCCTGTGGCGCTTCCTCGATGACCGACATATCCCGAATACCCGACAGCGCCATATTCAGCGTACGGGGAATCGGCGTTGCCGACAGGGTCAGCACGTCCACGTTCGGGGTAAGCTCCTTGATGCGCTCCTTTTGGGATACGCCGAAGCGCTGCTCCTCGTCAATGATAAACAGACCGATATCTTTAAATTTCACGTCCTGCGACAGCAGACGGTGCGTACCCACCAGAATATCCACCTGCCCACGGGCGGTGCGAGCGAGAATATCCGCCTGCTGCTTGGGGGTGCGGAAACGGGAGATCATTTCGATGCGTACGGGGAATTGCTCAAACCGCGCCACCATCGTGTTGTAATGCTGCAACGCGAGAATGGTGGTGGGGACCAACAAAACGCATTGCTTTCCCTCGGTCACACACTTAAAGGCGGCTCGCAACGCCACCTCCGTTTTGCCGAAACCGACGTCACCGCACAGCAGACGATCCATCGGCACGGGACGCTCCATATCCTTTTTGATCTCCGCGATACAGCGAAGCTGATCGTCCGTTTCCTCGTACTCGAAGTGCCGCTCGAAATCGTACTGCCATTCCTCGTCGGGACCGAACGCATACCCCGGCGCGCTCATCCGCTTGGCGTACAGGGCGATGAGCTCTTTGGCAATATCCTTAACCGAATGACGCACCCGCGCCTTGGTTTTGATCCAATCCTGTCCGCCCAGCCGATGCAGCTTGACGTGGGCATCCTCCCCTGCTCCGACGTACTTGGAAACGAGGTCGAGCTGGGTGACCGGAACGTACAGCACGTCCCCTTTATCGTAAGAGAGTTTCAGAAAATCCTTGATAACGCCCTGCACCGTCAGCTGAACGATCCCGTTGTACCGACCGATGCCGTGCGCGGAATGGACGATGTAATCGCCGAGCTTCAACTCCGCAATACTGCGGATCTCCGTCCCCTTTGCCGCCTTGCGGAAACGATGCTTTTTGCGGGAGGCAACCGCCGTTCCGCGTGTCACCACCGTGAAGGACGCATCCGGAAAAGAGGCGCCGGCAGACAGACCGCCGTGCATTACCAAAATCTGCCCCCGTTCACCTGTCAAAGGCGGCTCAAACCGCGCAGCGAAGCCGTTTTTAACCAAATCGTCGGTCAGAGCACGGACGCTTTTTTCATCCGCGCCACCCAGCACGACGCAGGTGTCACCGCGTGCCTGAGTGTCACGCAGATCCTCGGTCAGCAGATCGAATTTACCGCCCCAAACGGGCAGCTGCTGAGCGGTAAGCGGAAACAGATTTTTGAGCGGAACCTCGGAGGTGGTACGGGTGAACGCGTCCAACAACACGGCATCCTGCCCGGCGCAATTTTCAATAAAGTACCCCCATTTTTGGCGGTATTCGGTCAGTCCCTTGCAGAGCTTTTGCTCCTCCAGCAGATGCGCGATTTCCTCTCCCAGCAGCTGTTCGACGGCGATCGCCTGCTCACGCAGACGGCTCGGCTCGGACAAAAACCACAGCGCGTCCGGCGCGTAGTCCGGCAGGGTGGCCGGCTTGTCGTCGATCAGCCGACGGAAACGCTCGGGGGATGCCGGACGCACCCCCGTCCGCAGCGACGCGGCGGCGGTGTACAGCAGCGCCCGTCCGTCCGCCGCCTTGCCGTTCAGCCCGTCGGCATAGGCGGTCAGCCGCTCGGCCAACTCCTCCGCGTTCGGGATCAACAGCTCGGTAGCCGGCGGAATGACCACCTGCGAAAGCGGCTCGGTGCGCCGCTGAGAAATCAGATCAAAGGTGTTGAGCGAGTCCACCGCGTCTCCCCAAAGCTCCAGACGGATGGGCTCGGCATAAAAGGCAGGATAAATGTCCACGATACCGCCGCGAACGGCAAATTGTCCGGCGCCTTCGATCTGTTCGCAGCGCTCGTAGCCGGCGGCAACCAGCGCCGACGGCAGATCGGTGACAGGCAGATCCTCCCCGACGGTGAGGGTCAAGGTATGCGCCGCCAGCGTCTGCGGCGGCAGAGTAAATTGCAGCGCCGCCTCGATCGAAGCGACCGCCACCTGCCAGTTGCCCTGCTGCATCCGACCGAGTACCCCCAGCCGCTGCTGCTCGTATTCACGGGAGGAAGCCTCCACCTCGCGCAGCGACAGATCCTTGGCAGGGAACAGCAACGCGTCGGTGCCCAGCGCCTGCAGATCGGCGCACAGCCGCGCCGCCTCCGCCTCGTCCGCCGCGAACAAAAGGGCGCGACGACCCGACTCCTCGACCGCCGTGTGGACCAGCAGCACCTTGTGAATGTGCGCCGTTCCGACCACGCCTGCGGGGAGTTGCCGCTTGCGGATAGCCGTGAGCAGAGCGCCGACGGTCGATGACCGCGACAACCCTTGGGAAAATACCGACATACGTTACCTCGAATACTTGTTCATTGCTTGATCGATGTTACCGGCAAAAATCAGCTTGGCCGCCTCCACCGCCTTGTCGGCCGCTTCGGCAATGGTTTTCAGCTCGTCCGAGCTGTACCGCGACAGCACCCAGTCCGCCAGCTCCATTTCGGGATGCGGCTTCTGACCGATGCCGATGCGGATACGCGGATATTCGGTAGAGCCGATGCAATCCGCAATGTTCCGCAAGCCTTTTTGTCCGCCGTCGCTGCCCTTGCGCCGCACGCGCAGACCGCCCAGCGGCAGCGAAATATCGTCCGAAAACACCAAAATGCGCTCGGGCGGCAGCTTGTAGAACTTCGCTGCCTCCGCGACTGCTTGTCCCGACAGATTCATATAGGTCTGCGGAAACATCAGCAGCACCCGCGCCTCACCGATCCGCGCCTCGGCGGTCAGCGAATGAAACTTGGAGCGGGTCAACGCGACGCCGGCATCCTTTGCCAGCGCATCCAGCGCCATACACCCCGTGTTGTGACGGGTGTTGGCGTAGCCTTTGCCGGGATTGCCGAGTCCAACGGCAAGAAAATCAATGGGTGAAGCTTTCTTGAAAAACATAAAACCCTCCAAAAATGAGTGATGAATGATAACGTGTTATGAAACGTAGGGCCGGCGTCCCCGACGGTCCT
>JAFOFS010000287.1 GCA_017387165.1 Clostridia bacterium | reverse complement strand
TGCCGAGAAGCCGCACAGGGCGATCTTGTCGGGATCGATCTTCCATTCGTCGGCGTGAAGCGCCATCTGCTCAAGCGCAGCCGCCACCGCCAACAGGTGGGCAGGATGCTTCTGCTTGGCTTCCGCGCAGTAGATCAGCACCGCGGTGTTAAAGCCCTGCACCAAGAAATCCTCCGCGATCGGCTCTCCCTCGCGGTCGGAGCACACCCCATAGCCGCCACCCGGCAGCACCAGCACGGTCGGGCGCTTTTCGGCGCGGCGATCGGCATACGTTCCGCCGTTGATGGTGTCGGGAATGTAGAGAGTCAAGGTCACGATATCGTCCAAAAACGGATAAATGGTGTTCAGCTTGATGGTTTGATGCAGCATACGCACATACGCCCCTTCCATTGATTTGATTTCATTATAGCTTATCCCCTTTTAAAACGCAAGAAAAAAATCCCGCATCGCACAAAACGATGCGGGATTTTTGGAAAAGCTTACAGCGTGCGATACAGAACACCGATGGTGTTGGGACCGCAGTGGGACGAAATGGTGCAGGAGGCGCGGGTGACGCAGATCTCGTCGGGGTTCTGATATTCCTTGACCAGCGCCACCGCTTGATCGATAATGGACAGATCGGTCATACCCGAATGGGTGATGAAGATGCGATCGGTCGCCACGTCGGTGCGATCCTTCAGCTGATCCGCCATATATTCCGCCAGCGCCTTGGAGAAGGAGCCGCGGTATTTCTTCGCCGCGTCCATCTTGCCGCTGGTGTTGTCCACCAGAATCTGCGGCTTCAGCTTCAGAATATTGGCGCCCAGCACCGCCACCGCGGAGCAGCGACCGCCCTTGTGCAGGAATTCGAGATTTTCCAGGATGAAGCTGGCGTGGCACTTGGTGCGCAGCGCCTCGACCTCTTCCACGATCTGCGCCGCCGGCATTCCCTCCGCGACGCGCTTGGCCACCTCGATGACCACCAAGCCTTGGCCGGTGGAAAGATTCTGACCGTCGATGACGTACACACCCTCCAGCTCACTTGCCGCCAAACGGGCATTCTGATGGCAGGAGGACAGACCGGAGCCGAGGTTGACGTGGATGACCTCACAGCCCTCGTCCACAAATTGTTTGAAAAATTCGATATACTCGTCCACGTTCACCGCCGCCGTCGAGGGCAGGGTGTGGTTGGCGTAGTAATTCTCGTAGATCTGATCCGGCGTGATATCCAGACCGTCGTTATACTGCTGACCGTCCAGCACCACGTGCAACGGCATATAGTGGACGTTGTATCTGGCTTTCAGCTCCTCGCCAAGATCGCAAGTGCTGTCAGCGGTCACTACAATTTTCGACATAGTCGCTTACTCCTTTTTCGATTGTGATTTGCCTTATTATAGCATACCCGTTTAAAAAATGCAAGCGGTGCACAAAAATCGAATAATTGTTCAGAAAAGCGTTTATATAAATAAATAAAATAAAATACTTGCATTTTTCCGCAGAGCGTGTTATACTAATAGCGTAAACGAGAACAAGGAACGGAGAAAGAGTGGCGCAAGCCGCTCTTTTCTGTTGATAGGAGGGATTTTGTGGAGAACAAGAAAAGACCCGTCGCCGAGGTCTGCTGGGAACTCGGTCAGCCGATCGCGGACGAACTGGGGCTGGACATCTGGGACGTCCGCTTCGTCAAGGAGGGCGCCGACTGGATTCTGCGTTATTTCGTGGATAAGGACGGCGGCGTCGGCATCGACGATTGCGTCGCTTTCTCGCGTGCAGTCAACCCCGTCCTGGACGAAGCCGATCCGATCGGCCCGTCCTATTGCCTGGAGGTTTCCTCCCCCGGCATCGAACGGGAGTTGACCCGACCGGAGCATTTTGACGTGTGCGACGGCTGCGCCGTGATCGTACGGCTGATCCGTCCGCAGGAAGGGCAAAAGGAATTTGCCGGTCTGCTCTGTCCCCCGACCGACGAGGCGATCGTCATCGAGGACGAGAGCGGTGAAAAACTGACCTTTGACCGGAAGGGCGTTGCCTCTGTCCGGCTGATGGCCGACTGGGATGAACTGTGATCCCGTCGCAATAAACAAATAAAATTTTCCGTGACAAACGGGTATGGAGGTACTTATGAAAAGAAGAAGCAAAGCCAAAGAGCAGATCAATTATTCTGCGGAATTTTTTGAGGCTCTGAAACTCCTGGAGCAGGAAAAGGGCATTCCTGCCGACCATCTGATCGAAAAGATCCGTGCAGCCATCGTCATCGCGGTCAAGCGTGACCACGGCGGCACCGACGAGAACATCTCGGTCATTCTCGATCCCGACACCGGCGTGTTCAGCGTTTCGCTGATGAAGACGGTGGCGGACGAGGTGGAAAACCCCGATCTCGAAATGACCAAAGAGCAGGCCGCGAAGTACGACGCCACCGCGCTGGTGGGCGACGTCGTCCGCATTCCGCTGGAAACCCATGAGTTCGGCCGCATTGCCGCTCAGACCGCCAAGCACGTCATCCGTCAGGGCATCCGTGAGGCGGAGCGTGGACAGCAGCTGCAGGAATTCCAGCGCCACAGCCAGGATCTGGTCACCGCCATCATCAACCGTATCGATCCCGTGACCGGCAACGCCACGCTGGAGATCGGCAAGAACCACGCCGTCCTGCCCGCTTCGGAGCAGACCCCCGGCGAGGAGCTAAAGGAAGGCAACCGCATCAAGGTGTACGTGGCCGGCGTGCAGGAAGGCGAGCGTGGTCCCCGTGTGCTCATCTCCCGCAAGCATCGCGATCTGGTCAAGCGTCTGTTTGAGCTGGAGGTCCCCGAGATCTTCAACGGCGTGGTCGAAATCAAGGCGATCAGCCGCGAGGCCGGCTCCCGTACCAAGATGGCGGTTGTGTCCCACGACGAAAACGTTGACGCGGTCGGCGCCTGCATCGGTCCCCGCGGCGCCCGTGTGGCCGGCATCGTCGAGGAACTCGGCGGCGAAAAGATCGACATCGTCGAGTACAACGAGGATCCGGCGGTGTTTATCGCCGCTGCGCTCGCTCCGGCCAAGGTGGTGGACGTGGTGCTGGATCCCGAAGGCGCCAAGAGCTGCTACGTGACCGTGCCGGACAACCAGCTGTCGCTGGCCATCGGCAACAAGGGTCAGAACGCCCGTCTGGCGGTGCACCTGACCGGTTGGAAGATCGACATCCGCCCCGAAAGCGGCAGCGTCGAAGAATAATCACTAACAAAAAACATCGGAGGGATGCCCTATGGCAAAAGAACGCAAACTGCCCCTGCGCAAATGCAGCGGTTGCGGCGAGATGAAAGCGAAAACCGAATTGGTCCGCGTGGTGCGCAGCCCCGAAGGAGAGCTGTCCATGGACCTG
>JAFOFS010000286.1 GCA_017387165.1 Clostridia bacterium | reverse complement strand
TCAAGCTGGAGTATAACGCCGATAAAGCCTACTGGGCATTTTACGTTGACGGGGAATACGCTATGACCGGTGTGGATTCCACCAACATCGAAGCCGGCAAGGTATACGGCTTTACAGCCACACCGGCATGAAGATCAATCTGAAAGAACTGGCGGTCTTTTCGGTACTCGGTGCTCTGATGTATGTTTCCAAGCAATTGCTGGAGTTTTTACCGAATTTTCATCTGCTGGCGGCGTTCATCGTTTCGTCAACCGTGGTGTTCCGCCAAAAGGCACTGTATCCCATCTACGTATTCGTTTTTCTGACCGGTCTGTTAAACGGATTTAACCTGTGGTGGGTTCCTTATCTTTATATTTGGACGGTGCTTTGGGGACTTGCCATGCTGCTGCCAAAGCGTATGCCGACTTGGCTGGCAGGCGTTTTGTACATCGTGATTGCCGGACTGCACGGCTTTGCCTACGGCGCGCTGTATGCCCCGGCGCAGGCGCTGATGTTCCACTTGAACTTCGAGCAAACCATCGCCTGGATCGTGGCGGAGTTCCCGTTTGATATTGTCCACGGCATCAGCAATATGCTCTGCGGCTTGCTCATTCTTCCGATGATCGCCGCTTTCCGCCAAGCGCAAAAACTAACGCATTAAAAAAATCCCTTGCTTCTTGCGAAGCAAGGGATTTTCCTTTACAGTTCCAGCGGTTCGCGATTGATCCATTTACCACCCGTGAAGTCGGGGAAGTAGACGGTGTTGCCGGTGGCAATGGAATTTTCGGACAACGGCGTGACCGCCATCCAGGCTGCCATATCGTAGACGTCGATCGGCATCGGCTTGCCTTCGGCGTAGCAATCAAAGAAGGCGTTCAGCACCAGCCAGTCGATACCATCGTGACCGGCAGGTCCGTCATACACGCCATCCTCGATGTACTTTTTCCAGATGGGATGCTCGTACTGCTCGCGCAGCTGTTCGATGTTGCCCCACTGCTCTTTCCACTTGAAATCGCAGGCTTTATGCTCCGGCGTGTCGAGGAAGATGGATTGATTGTCCTCCAAGTAGGTCGCTTTGGTGCCGTGCACTTCAAACTGACGGGAATACGCACGGGGCGTGGTGGTTTCCAAATTGATCTGAATGGTCTCGCCGCCGGCGCATTTGATGAGGGTGGTGACCATATCGCCCTGCGCGAAGGTCGCGTTGGTGAGGTCGTATTCGTCGCCCTTTTCGCGCTTGAGGAACGTGTTGAGACCGCACGCCTTGGACGCCATGGAATACAGGCTGACGAAGCGGTTGCCGCGGTTGATGTTCAGCACGTTGGCGATCGGGCCGATCTCATGGGTCGGATAGTTCTCGCAGTTGCGGTGGAGATAGTTGTCCAGGCGATAATGGCGGATCTCGCGACCGTAAGCCACCTCGTCGCGCAGATCGTGGCAATAGCCGCCGCGGCAGTGCACGACCTCACCGAACAGACCCTGGCGCACCATATTCAGCACCATCAATTCGTTGCGGCCGTAGCAGCAGTTTTCGATCATCATAATCGGCGTGCCGGTTTCTTCGTAGGTGTGTACCAGCTGCCAGCAATCGTCGATGGAGCCGGCACCGCCCACCTCGCACGCGACCGGTTTGCCCGCTTTCATCGCGTCGCAGGCCATCTGCGTGTGCATCGCCCACGAAGCGGCGATCAAGACGGTATCGACGTCCTCGCGCTTGAGCAGCTCGCGGTAATCGGCTACCTTATCGGGGGCAACGCCGCGCTTTTCTTTAATGTCGTCCGCGATGCGATCCATACGATCCTCGTAATTGTCGCACACAGCGGTGATCTTCACGTGTTCCAGATGCTGCAGGACGCCGACGTACAGGCCCCAGCCGCGCTGACCAAGACCGATGATACCCAAACGAATCTCTTTTTTCATTTCGCTATCTCCTTACTGTTTCGCAACGATGTCTTTCATCTGCTCCCACTTGCTCTCCATGTCCGCAACCAGCTTGAGCTGCGTGCGGCAACGGTCGAGGTTTTGGGTGGGATAATGAATGCGGAAATACGTATCGCCCTCCAGATAATCGGCCAGGAAACGCATACCGCATTCGATGGTCATCATCTTGGCGCCTTCCGGCAGCAGCATGATTTCTTCGCGGGGGAGAGAGCCGCCGCAGCCGTCCAGAAAACCCTTTGCGTAGGTTTCGAACAGGGAAATATCCATCCACACCTTGTCGAGATCTTTTTCGTCTTCGGCAGCGGTGGAAGCACCGAAACGGATGGAATCACCGAAATCGGTGACCGAGAAGCCGGGCATAATCGTGTCAAGATCGATGACACACAACGCGGAGCGGGTGTTCTCATCCAGCAACACGTTGTTGATCTTGGTGTCGTTGTGGCTGACGCGCAGCGGCAAGACGCCGTTTTTGTTGGCATCCATCAGCACCGAGTAGAACGCCGCGCGTTCGATGATAAAATCGATCTCTTTTTGCACGTCCTTGGCGCGTCCCATTTTATCTGCCTTGACCGCCGCCAGGAAGTTCTGATAACGAACGGGGGTGTTGTGGAAGTTGACGATGGTTTCGTTCAACTTCTCGGCAGGGAAATCACTGAGATCCCGCTGGAAGCGACCGAACGCCAACGCGCTTTGATAGAAATCCTCGTTGCTTTCGGGACGCTCCAGACACAGCGAGCCCTCCACGAAATCGTACAAACGCCAAAACACACCCGTTTCGTCCAGGTAAAAGACCTGTCCGTCGGTCGTCGGCACCAGCGACATCACCGCACGGGGATCGTCCGTCTTGGTGTGCAGATGCTCGATGACGGCGGCAATATTTTCCATCACCTTGTCCGGCTGCTTGAAGACGTTTTGGTTGAGTGCCTGCAGAATATAACGGTGCACGACACCGCTTTCTTCCTCCGTGATGGCGCAGAACGTGTCGTTGATGTGACCGTTGCCGTACGGGGAACAACCACGCAAGATTCCCGTCAGCTGAAAATGTTTCAGTGCGTTGACGGCGAGCTCCAGACTGTTTCTCATGCCAATTTCTCCTTTTTCGAAAGAATTTACATTCTTACTATAAAACTTTTGCTTGCATATTTCTATAGAAAATCGTATAATTTTTAGTAGAAAATGAAAAAACGGAGGGAGATTATGAGCCAAATTACATTAGAAAGCGTTTTGCGGGATTTTCATCGTGTATCGGGATTTCACGTTTCGGTGTGCGACGCCGAGCTCAACGAGGTGTGCTGCTATCCGAAAGAGGTGCTGCCGTTTTGCAAGCGTATTCAGCAGGATCCGCTCTTTCGGGCAGGGTGTATCAAATGCGACCGCAGCGCCTTGGAGAGCGTCAAACGAACCGATCGACCCTACCTCTATCAATGCTATTGCGGATTGTATGAAGCGATCGCTCCGCTGTACAATTCCGGTGTCTTGTCCGGCTTTTTGATGATCGGGCAGGTGAGCGATGAAACGCCCGACAATCGTGAAAAAATTCGCCGTGCGACCGCGTCGGTCTTTGCGGATGCAGAGGAGCAGGAACGCTTTCTGCAAGAGGTGCACACCGTTCCTTCTGAACACATTTTGAGCTACAGCCGTTTGATGAGTATCGTCGCGGAGTATCTCACACGCAACGATCGCCTTCGTACCACCGACGAGGATTTGGCCGATCTCATAAAGAAGTACATATATAAACACTACGCCAAGCGTGTGACGCTGGATCAGTTGGCGGAGAAGTTTGGCTGCTGCAAGGCAACCGTGATGAACGCGTTTAAGAAGAAATACGGGATGACTGTGATCACCTATCTGAATCAAGTGCGACTGGATAATGCCGAGCATCTGCTGCGTACGACGGCGATGCCCATTAAGGAAATCTCTTACCTCTGCGGCTTCTGCGACCAGAATTACTTCTCCAAGCTGTTTTCCAATCGATTCGGCTGTTCACCGACGGCGTTCCGCTCTCTGCTGGAAGCAGGCTCGGATAACTGACGGCGGTATTCGGTGGGGGAGCAGCCGCGGTACTGGCGGAAGGTGCGGCTGAAATAGCTGAGATCGTTAAATCCGCTTTCGAGCGCCGCTTCGGTCACCCGCCGCTGTCGGACTGCCATTTCGGTACAGGCGATCTCGATCCGCAAGCGGTTGACGTAGCGAATAGGGGTTGTACCGGTGAATTCTTTGAATATGCGGCAGAGGTATTTTTCGTTCATTCCTGCGATTTCCGCCAGTCCCTCCAGCGTGATGTTTTCGGCGTAATGCGCATCAATCCACTCCACCAAGGAAATGATGACCTCCGACCGATGCCCGATACGGCGACTTTTGTCGGCGGTCAATACCCCCTTTCCGTACAGCTGCCCGAATATTTCCAGCAACAAGCCTTGCACCGTCAGTTCGAAAAAAGGCGGCTGCTTCTGCAGAGTGTCAAAGAGAAGATCAAACCGATCCTGCAAACAGGGATCGCCGTGTAACGGCAGCTTGGTGACCACTGCTTCGCCGGTCAACAACGGGCGCAGATAATCGGAGCACGCGTCGCCGTGCCGCTTGCGCAGCATATCGGGATCAAATACAACGCATTCGTACACGCAGTTCAGCGGGTCGCCGTGATGCAGCGTACCGCCCGAAATGATCAGTACGTCGCCGGCTTCGGCACGGTATTCCTCGTTGTTCAGATGGGCGAGAAATTCGCCGGATAGGACGCGGATGAATTCCCAATCCCGATGCCAATGCAACGGCATCAGATACTGCGGATGATCGGCATCCACGTGGTAGATTTGGATCGGAAAACCCTCTTTTCCGCGTTGCTTTTTTTCGTTAATTTCGCTGTATTTCATCAAAACACCCCTAAAAAGTGACTATTGTACTAATAAATGTCCGCTATTACGCAAGCATTTTACCATAAAAGATACTATAATGCAATATAGGAAATGGTATTTTCCACAAGAAAATTTCAATATTTCATCGGAGGTTGTGAATTATGGCAAAAAACAGATACATCGGCGAGTATCCTGTGATCGGTATCCGTCCCATCGTAGACGGTCGTCGCGGTCCGCAGATGATGCGTGAATCGCTGGAGCCGTTGGTTTGGGCGATGGCTGAATCGGCAAAGAAAC
>JAFOFS010000285.1 GCA_017387165.1 Clostridia bacterium | reverse complement strand
GGTCTGCGTTTCATCCGACATCCACCACTTGAGGAATTCCCAGGAGGCGTCGATCTTATCGCTCTGGCTCATAATGACCGAGCAATCGATCGGGGCGCCGCTGCTGTAGCGGCACAGGCCGTCTTCGGTCACCGTTCCGGGCAGCGGAGCGATCGCCCAGTTGCCGGTAATTTCGGGAGCAGCGGAAGTAAAGGTGAGATAGTCGGACGCCTGTCCGATCATCATCGGCAGATCGCCGGTGCGGAAACGGGTGAAGTAGTTGGAAGCAACCGGAATGCTGTAGTTGATATTCAGCTCACAGGTCTGCTTAAAGGCGGTGAACGCCTCCGGCGTGCCGAGAGCGGAATAGTGGCCGTCGTCGGTGTAATACTGACCGCCGTTTTGCCACAGGAACATATCGTACAGCATCGGGATGTAGCACTGCATACCGTTCTGATACAGAACCGGCAGCGTCGTATCGTAAAATTCCTCCCACGTTTCGGGCGGAGTCAGCCCCAACTCCTCAAACACGTCGGTGCGGTAGTACACCGCGCGGAAGTTGACCGTTTCGGGCAGGGCGTACACGTCGCCGCGATAGGTCAGCGGCTTGAAGGTTTCGGGGAACATCTTGGTCTGCATTTCGTCAAAGCCTTCCAGCTTGGACAGATCCACGATGGCGTCGCGGGCGGCGTATTCCACCGGCATACCGGAGCCAAGACCCAGCACCACGTCCGGAGCGGTACCGGCCGCGACCGACAGCATCAGCGAGTTGACGCCTGCCGTGGTGATCTGCGACGACGGCAGCACGTTGATCTTAACCGACACGTTGTGCTCCGGTGTGAATTCCGCGTCTGCCAGCTGCTTGATCAGGCGGCACCATTCCGTACCGCGTCCCACCCATACTTCAATCTCGGTATCGGCGGTCACGTCGGATTCCACCACGCTGACGCTTTGGTAATCCTTGAAGAAGCTGTTGATCAGTCGCATCAGACCGTACCAGAGCTTCTGGAAGAAATTCGCCTTGTAGTTTTCGATCGGCTGATCGGGAGAAGCGACCCAGATCTTATCGATTCCCAGCGGAATGCTCTTGATGCTGTTGATCCAGGTGCCGAGGTTACCGAGCGCCGTTTCCAAGTCGGTCAGACGCTTCGGAATGCGATCCGGCTTGGCGATCAGTTCTCCGAACTGCTTGCCGATGGAATCGAAGTTGTTGCTCATAGAGGATTTCTTGCCGGCCAGCTCAAACGCGAGCCGTTCGCAGAATTCCACCTTTTCCTGCAGCGCCTGCAGATCCTCGACCACGCCGGGGACGTTTTTGACAATTTCGTAATCGTAGTTGCTGTCGGGATCCTCGCCGGTCACCTGCTTGATGCGGCGGATCAGATCGGACAGATCCTTGGTCATCGCGGTCAGCGTTTCCTCGATCTGACCGTATTCCCCCATTTTGACTGTCATGGTCAGCGTGTGGACGCCCTGCTCCAGCCACACCTTGTACGGATCGCCGTTTTGGTCGGTGATCTCTTTGGTGTACCAGTTGTCGTCGTACGCAAACGTGTAGCAATCCCATTCCGCAAACGGAACCGCGCCGTCAAGGGCGATCTGGCGGTAGGACGGCAAGCCGTCGTTGTACCACTGGGCGGTACGCAGCGCCAGCTTGTAGTAGCCGGCGGTTTTCACCTCAAATTGCCAGGTAATGCTTTGGTTACCGCTCTTGTAGCCGGCGCCGCCGATGTAGTTCATATATGTGGTGTACGGCGAGGACGGCGAAGCGGAGGGATCGCCGCTGTGCTCCACGCCGATGACCGACGCGGTCTTTTCCAGCACGTGTTCGAAGGACTCACCCTCAAATTCGATGGTTGTGCCGTTGCCGGTTTTGCCGGCCTTCTGCCAGCCGTCCAACACCTCGGCGTAGGTCGGCAGGGTCTGCGGCGCCGCCAGATACATCGACTCGATGAACAGCGGCTCGTCGATGTAGCGCAGCGTGATGGTGTGCTCACCGGCGGTCAGATAAAACTTAAACGCGGCGTTGTACTTGCCGTCCGCATCGTAGATCAGCGTATCCGCAAACCGCGGCTTTTCCTTGGAAAACGGTTTGACCTCGTCCCCCGCCTTGTCGGTCAGCGGCGCGTTGGCATCCTTCCAAAAACGCAGGAATTCGATGCTCGCGGTCTCGCGATAGGGAGATTTTCCGTCGATCAACAGCTCGCGTTTGATCGCGGAGCCGGTGGTACCGAGCGGATAATACACCGCGCCGAGCGTGTACAACGCATCCTGCGGAACGGTCACGCGGAAGCTGACCTCCTCGGTCTCCTCGCTCCACAGCACGCCGGTGTGGGTTTCATCGTCCAGCACAGTTTCGGCAACGGGAGCGTTTTCGTCCGCTGTCATCGCCAGATTTTCTCCGCGGTAATCGGTGTATCCGTTTGCGGAAAACTGCTTCAGCATTGCCGAGTAATACTCGCCGCTTGCCGCGGCTGCCGACGTCATCGGCAGGACGACCGACGCCGGCGCCTCTTCCGCCGCCACGTTCACCGTCGGCACGCACAGCAAGCCAAGCGCCAGTGACGTAATCACTGCCGCCGACTTAAGCAGATGCTTTTTCATTTCCATAACGGAGCCTCCTTGTCGGGGTCTTTGCCGATTTATGCCGCCGCCGTCGGCGGAGTGGCCGCCTTGGCCTGACGAAGTTTCTGAAGAATAAAGAGGATCAGCAGCAGAACGCACAGCAGATCGATGCCGAGCGACACCCAGAACAAAATCGTCCACAGCGGGCCTTGTTCCTCGACGATCGGCGCCGCCGCATCATCGTCCTCGTCACCCGGCAGCAGCGTGCCGGCATTGCCGTTGTTGCCGGTAATCACCTTGTCCAGCTTGGTGCCTTTCACGAAACGGTAGCTGTCGTTGGTGGTGTAATAGTAATTCCAGCCGTCGCCACCCTGCGTATCCGAGAAGCCGTCCGACGCACCGGTCAAGGGGGTGGAGGGGGCTTCGCCCTCGGGCGTTTCGAAGATCTGGAAATGCGTGTACAAATACGCGAACGCTTTGTCCGAACGGTTGCGGAAGATGATGTACACCTTTTCGCCCTCGTTGATCTTGGCGGAAACGTTCACCATGGTCGGCTTGCTCGCCGTCAGATCCGCCATACGGAAGCTGTAGAAGCCGCTTTGATCCTCCGGATAGAGGATCTGACCCTTGCTGTTGCAGATCATAAAATCAAACAACGGGTCGTTGGGAGCCGGTCCGATGAATTCCGGCACCTCCGCAAAGAGGTTGCCGTACACGCTGATGACACAATCGGATTGCGCCGTGTAGCCGCGGATCAGACTGTGGTTCGGGGTGGACACCTGAGCGTTTTCCATCAGCACCGCCATAAAGTCGGCCGACGCGGGATTTTCCCAATCACCGACGCTCCACATCCACTTATCTTCGTCAAATTTGGTCAACCGATAGGGGTCGAACACCACGTCGCGGATGCCGATCGCATCGTCCGCCATATACGGGCTTTGCTCGCGGCTGATCTCCAGCAGCTCGGCGCAGACGTCCTCGGTCGGCGCAAAGTAGTAGTACAGATTATCCTTGCCCTGCTTGTCGGACACGGCGGTTTTCAGCGATTTGCCGTCCACCTGCAGGTCCACCGAAACGGTCTGCTTTTCGTCCGTTCCGAGCATCGCCACGACGAACAGATACTCGTCACCGACGCTTGCCGTAAACGAGCCGCTTACCGTCTGCTCCTTGCCGTCCGACAAGCGCCAGGCGGTGACCGGCTCAAAGGTGGCCTTCTTCACCACGCAGAAGCCGATCTTCTTGGCGGCGTCTGCCGCGCCGAGCGTAAAGCTGTAGCTGTGCGAGCCGCTGCGGCTTGCCTTATAGCCGATCGCCGCCGCGGTGCGCGAAGTCACCGTCACGGAGGAGGC
>JAFOFS010000284.1 GCA_017387165.1 Clostridia bacterium | reverse complement strand
GGGTAGCTCGTTTTGAATTTCTCCGCAATGTGCTCCTGCTGCACCATACAGCCGCAGACGGCGATGAGCAGCGAAGGCTTTCGGGTCTTGTAGGTTTTGAGAGCGCCGACGTTGCCGAACACGCGATCCTCGGCGTGTTCACGGACGGCGCAGGTGTTAAACAGGATGAAATCGGCTTCGGCAGGATCGTCGGTAAAGCCGAAACCCATCTCTGCCAGCATACCCTTGATACGCTCCGCATCGGCCACGTTTTGCTGGCAGCCGAACGAGCGGATATACGCCAAAGGCGACACGCCGAGAGACGCGTAATGCGCTCTCACCCAATCGGTAAACGGGCGTTGTGCGGCAAGCTCCTCCGGCGAAATGATCCGTGTCTGAGACATAGGGACACTCCTCCAATTATAATCCTCTATATTATACCAAATATAAAGGGAAAATGCAATGTGTAACCGTCAAAAAAATCAAAAAAAATTGTCCGTTTTCTGCCAAAAAAAGAAACCCGATCCTCCGTTTGGAGGATCGGGTCGTTTGCGCTTGAATCAGCGGAATTTCAGCGTCACGATCTCAAAGTTCTTGACCGGCAGGGTGAGCGTCTTGCCGTCGAATTCCAGCGGCTGCAGCTCGTTTTCCATCAGGTCGCAAAGGTACGCTTCGGTAAAGCTGCCGCCAACCGTCAGCGTGGCGTTCACACGGGCGTTGTACGCGTCGTACAGACGCACGACCGTCGCATCGTCCGCCTCGGCGCGCTTGACCGTTTCGATAATGACGTTTTCCTTATCGCAGGAGATCAGCGAGAATGCCGCCGGCAGCGAGCCGTCGCCGTTTGCCCGGCGGTATTCCATCGGCTGGTTGAGGGCGTACGCCTCCTGCACCACGCCGCCGCGGCGGAAATCACCGCTGTGCGGCAACAGCGAGTAGGTCAGCGTATGCTTGCCGACGTCCGCCTGCTCGTTGGGATAGCTGCCGCTCTTGAGGATGGTCAGCTTGAGGGTGCTGCCGTCGGCGCTGTGACCGTATTTGCAGTCGTTGAGCAGCGCCACGCCATAGTCCGCCTCGGACATATCCACCCACTTATGACCGTACACCTCGAACTTCGCCTGCTCCCAGCTGGTATTCGCGTGGGTCGGACGGGTGACGTGACCGAACTGGATCTCATAGGTCGCCTCGTTGGTGTTGACGTCGAACGGGAACGCCGCCTTGAGAATCTGGTGCTTCTGGTACCAGTCGATATCGGTCTCGAAGTCGATACGACGGTTGACCGAATACAGGCGCACGGTCTGGCAGATGGTGGAATCCAGATAACGGCGCTTGATGCGGAAGCCTGCCGACGAGCCGTCGGTAAACGGGGTGATCTCCGCGTCGTCGTCCAGCGTCCACTGCTTATCCTTGTAGTAGTCGGTCATCTCCCAGTTATCGTAGATACGGGGATAATCCTCAAACGCCTGCAGCTCGTTACCGAAGCAGCCTTCCTGAAACACCTCGCGATCGTTTTCCTTGTCGTACAGACGGACGATGCGGCCGGCGTTGTCCAGTGTCATCACGTAGTAGGCGTTTTCGGCGGTCAGACCGTCGATACGGATATCGTTTTTGTTCAGCAAAGAGTCGATGGTCATCCAGCCGAAGGACGGCACCATCGCTTCAGACTCACAGATGGCGCCGTCTACCTTGACAACGGCAGGACGCGCAAAGCCGAGCGGGTTGTAAAGGAAATGGCCTTTCCCCTCTGCACGGGCGGCGAGGTGGTCCAGCTGTTCGTCGATCATACGACCGCAGCCCTCGGCGATCTCGGCGTAATCCTTATCGGTGCCCTCATACACCTCCAGAATGGAGGAGCCGGGAATGATGTCGTGGAACTGGTTGTGCAGCGTCTTGCGCCAGTAGCGCTCGAAGATCTCTTTCTCATAGCGACCGCCCGAATAGGACGCAATCTGCGACAGCGCTTCGCTCTTGCCGAGCAAAAACTCGCTGTAGCGGTTGCCGCGCTTGTTCTTCGCCATCGAGGTGTAGGTGCCGCGGTGGAATTCCAGATACAGCTCACCCACCCATTTCGGCACACGGCCGATCTTGTCGCAGGCGGCATCAAAATCCTCACGGACGCGGTCAAGATGCGGCGTCAGGAAGCCCATCTCGGTCACCGGCATACCCGGCATACCCTTCGCCAGACGGCGCTGCGTCTCCAGCATACGCTTGGTCGGGCCGCCGCCGCCGTCACCCCAGCCGTAGGTGGTCATGACGCGGCTTGCGTAGGCCTTTTCGTTATAGCGATGCCACGAGCCTTTGATCTCACTGGCGCTCAGGTGTCCGACGTAGGTGGTACCGCGACGGGGAATCGGCGCATACTCCTGCGTCGTGATGAAGTTAGTCAGCATTTCGGTGCCGTCAATGCCCTTCCACAGGAAGGTATCGTACGGCACGGTGTTGGTGTCGTTCCAACTGATCTTGGAGGTGACGAAGTGGCGGATGCCGCTCTTATCCAATATCTGCGGCAAAGCGCAACTGTAGCCGAACACGTCGGGAAGGAAAAGTACTTTACAGTCAACGCCGAACTCTTTTTCAAAGAAACGCTTGCCGTGGATGATCTGACGGACGAAGCTCTCGCCCGAAACGAGATTGCAGTCCGATTCGACCCACATCGCGCCTTCCGGTTCCCAGCGTCCGTCGGCCACCAGCTGCTTCAGCTCCTCGTATTTCTCGGGAGCCTCTTCCTTCAGATAGCGATACAGTTCCGGTTGGGACAGCGTAAACTTATACTCGGGATAGAGATCCATCAAACACTTCGCGTTGGAGAAGCTGCGCTGGATCTTCTCGCGGGTCTGCTTGCGAGCCCACAGCCACTCGATATCGATGTGGGTGTGACCGATGCAGGTGACGACCGGCTTGCCCTCGGTGGTGCAAAGCTTCTCGTACAGCTCTTCGGTGATGTACTGCTGCGCCTTTTCCAGCGATTCGTAGTACGCGGCGCTGTGCGGACAACGCAGATCCAGCATATTGGCGGTCTTTTCGACGATCGCCATCATCTGAATATACTCGTCGCTGTTTCCATCCTGCAGCGTGCAGACGTCAAACGCCGTCCAGAGGTCATAATACAGGTGCTCGATACGGGTGTCGATCTCCTCGATCCACATCGTGTAGCCGAATTCCAGCTGACCGACCGCCACCATCTCACGGGTGGCCGTGCCGGTGTACATATAGTTGGCAAATTCATACTCCGTCTCCGGCTCAAGATACACCTCGGTGTGGTTGGTGTCGCAAGCGGCAGACATCTTGCCGTTCAAATAAATGATGCCCTGCGGATTGGTGGCATCCCAGCTGCCCTCGCAGCCGGTGGCGATACGCAGGACGTACTGCACGTTCGGTTTGACCGGCAACGCAGGCAAGCGAGTCGTAAACCAAAAATGCTCGTCGTAACCCCTAACGCGCTGGCCGGCCGCAAACGGCTCAAAGCCATCCGTCGGAATGGTGTTATCCTGCTTGTAGCCGTCGGCTTTACGGTACTGCACGTCGGTGACGGGAATGCTGTTCACGACCGACTGCGCCAGCAGCAACTCGCAAGTTATTTTAATTTTGTCATGTAAAAATGGGGACTGCATAACATCAACTCCTTTGACCTGATTATAGCATACATCCCGCCGTATAGCAACGGTTTTTCGAAAAAAAGCGACAATTGACAAGAAATAATGAATCTCGTATAATAACGACAGGAGATGATCGTATGATACGAAAAACAGCCGGAATATTGCTCGCCGTGCTGCTGCTCGGCGGTTGTGCATCGGTGGACGGACCGACCGTGATCGAGGGCACCACCGGCTCTACCACCGGCACGGTGGATTGGTCGGGTTGGGAATCGCATCTGAATGTTGATGAGAACAGCACCGCGAGCACAAGCAGGACGGGCAGCAGCCGTCCGCCCGACTTTTATACCACCTCGACAACCACAAGCAGAACGACGACAACCACCACGACGGCACCGACTATGAACGTCGCCGTTTTGCAAAACGTAGCCAATGCGGTGGGATGCACGGGAAAATTCGGCACGCTTGCGGAGCTTTCCCCTGCGACTATGGCAAAATTGCTGCCGCTTTATGCCGATCTGTCCGCGTACGCAACCGTGACAACGGAGGGTGCGCTTTGCTTTGCATTGACCGAAACCGCGTGGAACGCGCTGACCGAGGCGCGTTGGGGAATTGCTCTTCCGCCGCAGGGAATTGACACGCATTCGCAGAGTTATCGCATCATCTGGGATGGCGAGCTTTTGGTGTACACCTTGCAGAGCAGCGGCGATCAAGCCGAACAATATGCGGCGACCGAGGCAGCAAATGCCGGAAACGGGTTCACGGTGAGGGTGTATCGTTACGTAATGGCGGACGAATGCCCCGACGGCAGTGAGGGGCGCGATTGGATCGCGGACGGCGAACGGTACCGAAATATCCTGGAATGGTACACCGCCACCACCGACAAGAACGGATTGCTGATGAAAGTGGAATAATAAAAAAACGGCGTGCCTACGGTCACGCCGGTTTTTTTATTATGGCATCGGATCAATTCCGAACACGTCAAGAATTGTATATTGGCCGTCGGAAATCTGATAAAGAGTAATCACGCCAAATCGCCCGTGATGGCGAGCATAAGTGAAAATTTCGCACTGTCCATCCCCGTTTATATCCAAAAGAAATACACGCCATTCGTCTTCTTTGACCGAAAGCAGTTCGTTGGTGATCGTGTAGATTTCTCCCTCTTGCACCACCGTCACGGTCGGTCGCACAAAATCGGCTTCGGTGGGCGAAAATTCCCAACGAACGGTAACTGTTCTGCCGTTAATATCAGCCACAATATTCTGTTTACCATACGTTACGTTTGACGGAAAAATGGAGAGATCGGTTGTACCAAGCCACCAGCCTTCCGCTTCCGTATTGAGAACAGCACGCACCTCCGGTGTGCCGGAAATCACTCTCCCCTCACCTTGCACCTGCAGATGAGTGGAAATTGCTGAAAACGTCTGTCCTCGATCGTCCGTAAACGTCAGTGCGCTGTC
>JAFOFS010000283.1 GCA_017387165.1 Clostridia bacterium | reverse complement strand
GTTGGACAACTGTGTGTTGTAGCCATCCGGCAAACGAGAGATAAAATCGTCCGCTCCCGCAAGACGGGCGGCGGCCATGCACTCCTCATCGGTAGCGCAGGCTTTCGGTGCGTCCCGACAGGATGATCACCGCCTTGTCGCCGCCCATTCGGTAGTACTCGCCGTACAGGTTGCAGCCGTCGCGAACGATGTGGACGTCGATTTTATACGCAGCGTGCTCCTGCTGCCATTCCTGTCCCTCCGCATCCATCCGCAGCGTCAGATCGTTGACCAGCGAGATGGTGCGTCCCCATTGTTCCTTGTTTTTGCGCACCAGCGTGCCGTGGAAAATGCGGTTGGCGGCGAAGATCACCGTAAACAGGTAAAACGACAGACTAAACAGCAGAAAGCCGACTATCAGCCAAAGGATCTGTTGTGTGGTCATCGCGGCTCATCCTTTCTTTTTGTCTGCCTGCACACGGCGGTCCAGCTCGGCGCGCAGCGCCAACACTTTCTCGTACACGATGCCGTTGATGCGGTCGATATCCTCACGGGTCGGTTTCTCCTCCGTGAGGTACTGCTTCAGGTCGATGGGATCCCCCACCATCACGTGAACGCGTTTAAACAGGCCGTAGTTACCGTCCGAAATGACCGGCAGCAGCGGCGCGTCGCCGCGCAGCGCGATGGTGATATAGCTGGGATAAAACGGATGAATCTTGCCGTCGGGGGTGTTGTGTCCCTCCGGGAAGATCATCACCAGATGTCCCTTTTTCAGCTCACGCACCGATTCGATGATAAAGCGGGGGCTGCGGGTCACCCGATTGCACTCGATACCGCCCCAAAACTTCATCCCGATACGCAAAAGCGGGTGGCAAAACGCGTATTCCGACGCCACGATAAACAGCTTGCGGGGGAAAAAGTTGAGCACGTTCATCACAAAATCCAGCGTATTGTAATGATTGGCGATCACCAAAGCCGCTCCCTTATGGCGGCGGGTCTTGGCGTTCGGGCTTTCGTAGTAATTTTTACGGGTGAAATAGATCCACTGAACGGGGATGCCGGTGATGACACCAAACCAGCGCCCCGCCTCGTACAGTATATTCATCATCGGTCAGTTCGCATCCTCCCCGTCGGACTGCTTACGTTCTTTACCGATGAGCAGCATTTCCTTGGGCAAGATGAAGGACAGGGCGCAGGATGCCACGCAGAGCACCGCCACCAAAATGGTGGTCAGCGAAATGCCGCCGGTGATCTTCAGCACGGTGAGGATCACCGAGGAAGCGATCGCGGCGGAGGCCGCCTCAAACAGACCCTGAATCGCGTAGTACATCGACGACGCGGACTGATTTTCCTCCCGACGCAGCGCGGCGCGGGTGGAGGGAATCAGGTAGGTGACCGAGAAAAACGCGCCGATGGAGAAGGAGCAAAGCACGCTGCAGAAAATGGCAAACGGAGTCGTCCACGCCTTGGGGATGGAGTAGATCAGACCCATCAGCGCCATACTCAACGCAAACACCAGCAAAATAACGCGGAACGCCACGCCGAAGCCTTTTTTCTTCATCAAGCGGTTGTACAGCATAATGGTCAGCGGCACCGGCGCAAAGCTCGGCGCCATCACCAGCGTCATATTCAAGTTGGTGTTGGAGAAATACTCGTTGATACCGCTGAGGAACAGCTGCAGACCCATATTCATCACAAACAGGACGCACAGCCACAGAATGTACGGTTTGTCGCGGAAGGTAAAGCGGATGGATTGCATAACGGTGGAGCGCTCGGCCTTGTTTTCGCTTTTCTTCGCCTCCGCGATCTCTTGCTTGGTGTACTTCTTTTCCCTCAGCATCAGGAACGGGATCAGCATGGTCAGCGCCAACGGCAGGAACAGCAGCGCCACGATGCGGATGTTCATTCCCAGACCGACAAAGACCGGCACCAGCGCAAAGCTGATGGACATATACACCACGTCGCAGATGGACTTGGTGTTGGAGAGCAGCACCAGATCCTGCTCGTTATCCACCACCTCGGCAAAGGTGGCGTAATAGGTCAGCATCGTCAGCGTGTAGGTGCCGTAGAACGCGCACAGCAGCAGCGCAAACCACATGGTGTTCAGCACCGTTGCAGAGCCCTGCAGCGGCACCAAAAACAGCAGGTAGGCGGCGAGCATCGGCACCAGTCCGATGAGCAGCGCCGGCTTACGGCGACCGAAACGGGTGCGCAGGTTGTCGGTGAAATGCGAGAACGGCAGGTCGATCAGGCCGTCCAGCACCTTCGCAACGGCGGCCAGCACCATCCACAAAGCCGGAATGACCAGATCGCGGTGGGCATAGGTCCACAGACCGATATCCTCCGGCGCCCAGGTGTCGATACCGACGATCAGCGCGCTGCACAGGTACGAGCCCACGATCATATTCAGCATATTGACGCCGAGACCGGCGCAGCCATACAAAATAATACGGCTTTTCTTGGTGAGTTTATTCATCGTTACCCCTCCGATAAAATCATTCAAACGAAACCGTCATCAGACAGGAAAGGCTGTCGGTCGGCACGGTAAAGACCTCCACGCCGAACGCTTCCCGTTCCACGGTCGCGACGATCTCCTCCATCTCCCCCTCCGAGACGGACGAGCCGTAAAACACCGTGACGATCTCTCTGCCCTGCCGGCGGACCACGTCGCAGATGCTTTGCGAGGCGACCTCCTGCAGCGTTTTACCGATATGCAGCAGTTCCTTTCCGGAGAACGAGTAATACTCGTTGCGGGGAATTTCCTTGCCGGCATAGCACAGCGAATTGTTGCGCTTGGCAATCGAGATCACCTGTAAATTATGAATGATCTCCATAATGGCATCCGCCGCGGCTGCCGTATCGGTCAATTCAAAATCGATCGCCGGCAAGGCCGCGTAGCATTCCGCGACCGTGCGGCTGCCGATCACCGTCACCCGATCGTGCGCCACCAGCTTTTTGGCCTGCGTGGCGGAAAGAATGGCGTCCGAGCTGTTGGGGAAGACGAAGATCGGCTTCTCTCCGCAGCAGGAGAACGCATCCAGATAATCCTTGGTGGACACGTTTTCGTCGGTGCGGATCACCACGTCGGCGCCCATTTCCAAAAACAGCTCCGCCATCGCGGTGTCGTACGCGACCGCCACCACCGCAAAAGCACCCTCGTTTTTGGTCGGGGAGCATTGGATGCGTCCCGAAAGTCCGGTGTGCTGAACGGTCATATTCTCCACCTTGAGCGAAAGGAACTCGCCGTAGCGGTGGCACAGCGCAAACACCTGCTCGGGGAAGTGGGTGTGGATATGCACCCGTACCTTGTCCTCCTCCGCCGATACCACCAGCGAATCGCCCAGCGCGGTCAGGTCGTCCTTAAAAACGGTCGGGACGAATTCCTCCCGTCCGTTGAGCAGCTGCAGCAGCAGCTCGGTGCAGTAGCCGTATTCAAAGCGGCTGTCGCGGTGGAACGCGTCGTAGTCCACTTCCGTTCCCTCCGGCTTCTGCTCGATTGCCTCCAACGGCTGGTTATCCAAATACTTCTGCATACCCTCAAACAGGTAGACGATACCGGCGCCACCGCTGTCCACCACGCCGCTTTCCTTCAGCACCGCCAGCAGCTCGGGCGTATTTTCCAGCGAGCGCTTGGCGTGGGTCACAAAGCAATCCACGATCTCCTTGATGCTTTGGCTGCCGTCGTATTCACGCTGCACGGCGGCGGTGGCTTCGTTCATCACGGTCAGCATCGTTCCCTCGACCGGCGTCGCCACGGCGGAATAGGCGTAGTCCACGCCGCGTTCCAGCGCCGCAATGAAGGTGGCGCCGTCGGCGGCCTCCACGTCGTAAAACTTCTCCGAAATGCCCTTGAGGAACTGGGAGACGATCACGCCGGAGTTGCCGCGTGCCTCAAACACCACCGAACGGGCAAATTTGCGGGAAACGGAGGGCAGATCCACGATGCTCTCCCCCACCGCCAGCAGACCTCGATGGATGGTGGTCACCATATTGGTGCCGGTATCTCCGTCCGGCACGGGAAATACGTTCAGCTGATTGACCAGCTTCACATGGTTATTCAGATTGCGGACGGCGTATTCGACCATATTTTTAAAGTCAAGACCATCAATCATCTTCGACATACGATCACCCGTTCAACAATTCGTTCATCAGCGCCTTTTCGGCCGCCAGATCTTCCGAGATTTCTTCGCCCAGGAAATACACCGCCACCATACCGGGGCCGATGTTGGTGCCGCAGCCGGAGAACACGTCGCTCACCAGCACCTGCTTCGGCTGCAGCTCCGCTTGGATCCGCTCTTGCAGATGCAGGGCGTACTCCTCGCGGTTGCTGTGGGAAATGAACACGACCTGCTCGGACAGATCCACCGCCGCCTGCTTGACGTAGCGAACGGTCAGATCCAGCGCCTTGTTGATGCCTTTCACCTTTGCCAGCACCGACACGTAACCGTCGCGGTTGCAATCGCCCATCGGCTTGACGCCGGCGAAGCTGCCCATAATGGCCTTGCCCATCGTCAGGCGACCGCGACGCGCCACGAAGATCAGGTCGTCAATGGGACCCATCTGGTGGACGCGGTGCTTGTTCTGCTCCAGCCAGTCGGCCACCTCCGCAAGGGTCTTGCCCTCCGCTTTCAGTTGGTGGGCGTACAGCACCAACAGACCCATCGCGCCGGACATCTTATACGAATCGAAGCAGTAGATCGTCCGCTCGGGGAATTCCTCCTGCACCCGCTTGGCGGCGCCGGAAGCCACGTTGTAGGTCGAGCTGATCTTGGACGAGATGGAAATGCTCAACACGTCCATTCCCTTTTCGGCGTACGCTTTGAACGCGGTATAATACTCCTCCGGGCTGGCAGGAGCGGTGCTCACCTCCAGCTTTTTATCGGACAGCGCCTTATAAAAATCGGCACGGGAAATGTGCGACCAATCCAGCGTTGTGGGGAAATCCCGTCCATCGCTGAAATGGATGTGTCCCTGCAGATAGTCCTCCACTCCAAAGCGAGTACGCAATTCCTCCGACAGATCACAGGTGACATCTGCCAAAATGACGTAATCGTTCATACACAAATCTCTCCTCAACATACTGTACGCGCACGGTTTTCCCCTCGAAAACGCACGTACCTATTCTTATGTAGCATTATAACATACCTTTTAAAAAATAACAAGTTTTTTGACGAGAAATGTCGAGTTGTCCAATAGGATAAACATAAACCCGCTCCTGCCGTTGGCAGGGGCGGGTTTGCGTATCCGGAAATTACGGTCAGCTATGCAAAATCGCGAGGCTTTTGTCATCATCGCTGTATTTGGCGAAAACGCCGCCGAAGTGCTCCTCCAGCGTGCGGCGGAATTCCTCTCGGGTCATCTGACCGCTCCACTGATACAGCTTTTCGCAGGCCGGACAACCCCGACCTTC
>JAFOFS010000282.1 GCA_017387165.1 Clostridia bacterium | reverse complement strand
ATGCTTGTATTTCATACCGGGAGAAGCGGCAACCTGACCTGCTTTCAGCTCAGCGGTCACCGCGCTGTCTACACGGCAGCTGCCGCAGACGGCAGCGATTTGCTCGGCGGTTACGTAGCCGGGACGGAGCAGCAACGGCTCCTTGCCGACCAACGAGATCACCGTCGATTCCACGCCGACCGCGCAATCGCCTCCGTCCACGATGGCCGGAATACGTCCGTCCATATCCGCAGCGGTTGCTTTGGCGGTGGTGGGACTCGGACTGCCCGAGAGATTGGCGCTCGGCGCCGCCAACGGGCAGCCGCTTTGATTGATGAGCGCCTGAGCGACGGGATGAGCGGGGAAGCGTATTGCTACCGTGTCCAGACCGCCGCTGGTGGAGGCAGGGATCGCCTCCGAACGCGGGAAGATCATGGTAAGCGGACCCGGCCAAAAGGCCTCCGCCAGCGCCTTTGCCTCGGGTGGGACAGCGGTCACCAACGGTGCGAGTTGCTCCCATGCGCCGATGTGGACGATGAGCGGATTGTCCTGCGGACGTCCCTTGGCGGCGAAGATCTTGGCGACCGCCTGCTCGTTGCGGGCGTCTGCCGCCAAGCCGTATACCGTTTCGGTGGGGATGGCAACCGGCTCGCCGTCCCGTAATAACTGCGCCGCCACCGCCAGATCGGCAGGGGAGCAGGATAAATGCTTCGTTTCCATAAAACCCTTTCCTTATTCCGTGGCCAGCTGTTTGGTGCGGTCGGCGGTCAGCAACGCGTCCACCAACGGCTCCAATCCGCCGTTTAAGACGGCCGGCAGCTGGTACAGGGTCAGTCCGATGCGATGATCGGTCACCCGTCCTTGCGGAAAATTGTAGGTGCGGATACGCTCACTGCGATCACCGCTGCCGACCTGCGCCTGGCGGTCGGAGGCGATGGCGCTTTGCTGCTCGCTTTGCTTTTGCTCCAGCAAACGGGAACGCAGCACCCGCATCGCTTTGTCCTTGTTTTTATACTGACTCCGTTCGTCCTGGCACTCCACCACCAACCCGGTGGGAAGATGGGTGATGCGGATGGCGGATTCGGTTTTGTTGATGTGCTGACCGCCTGCTCCGCTGGAACGGTAGGTATCGATTTTCAGATCCTCGGGACGAATGTCGATCTGGACGGGATCTGCCTCCGGCAGCACCGCCACCGTCGCGGCGGAGGTGTGGATGCGTCCTCCCGATTCGGTTTCGGGTACCCGTTGTACGCGGTGGACACCGCTTTCGAAACGAAACTTGCTCCACGCGCCGTCGCCGTTGACCAGAAAACTGATCTCCTTAAATCCGCCGAGCTCGGTTTCGTTTTCAAACAGCGGCTCGAGGGCGAAGCCCTGATTTTCCGCAAACATGGCGTACATACGGTACAGATCGGCGGCAAACAGCGCCGATTCTTCACCGCCCGTACCGGCGCGGATTTCGACGATTACCGCCCGCTCGTCCCGCAGATCACGGGGACGGGACAGTTCCTGCAGCGTGTTCCACGCCGCCTCCCGTTCGGCGGTCGCGTCCTCCAACTCCGTGTGGACGAGTTAGCGCATATCGGGGTCTGTGAGCAGCTCTTTTGCCTGTGCGATCCGCTCGTCGGCGGTTTTCACCGCCTCAATGGCCGCCACCATCGGCTCCAGCGTCTTGCTCTCCTTGGTGAGCTTCAACGTCCGCTCGGCGTCCGCCAGTACCGATGGCTCGCACAGCAACGCGATCACCTCGCGATAGCGCTTGACAATGCCGTTGTATTGCTCCATCAGCCGAGTTCCTTTCCGTCGCGGAGGACTTTTTTGACGTTTTTCTCCGTCTTCAGACGGGGAACCATAATTTCGTGACCGCAGCCGAGGCATTTCATACGGAAATCCATACCGATGCGCAGCACTTCCCACTGTGCGCTGCCGCAGGGATGCGCCTTTTTCATTTGTAAAATATCACCGAGTTGAATATCCATAACGCTCACACGATCTCCTCTTGATACAATGGAAAGATACGGACGGGAATGCCGTTTTTGATGCAGTAGGTGATGACCTGCTGCGTTCCGCGTGACCGTCCGTCCCAAAACGCCAGCACACGGTCGGCATAGTGGACGATCTGCTTGTTTCGCTCCAAAGGCGCCGCCTTGCCGAATTTGCCGTATTCGGGCAAAAACTCCCGTAACGGCACCGAGAGAATACGGGCGCATTCCGCGGCGATCCGGTCGATGCCGTCAGCGCCTCCGCTGACGATTTCGGTCACGTCGGAGGGAATGTGCTCAAGCACGTATTTTTCGGTGTAGTCGGGAACCCGACGGCTGCCGATGATCGCGATCTTCAAGGCGACATTACCTCCATTATATAGATATACCGATTATATCACTTTTATCCACCTTTTGTCAATGCGGATAAGCAAGGAATTTGGGGCAATACTATTGCCACCGAAAGGAGAGAGCGGTATATGAAACGGTTTTGTCGAAGCACGGCGGTGTTGGCGCTGGCGTTTGCCGTGCTGGTGTTTGGGTCTGTTTGGAAGACCAAACGGCAATTTCCCGACCGCGTTCAGTTGACCGACGTCAACGCGGTGGAAAACGACAGCGTCAGCCTCCGCTTTCCGATACAGGCGGACACACGCGGTGGGGAAAAACGGAGTTATCGTGGTGAATGGACGTTATGGGGGATCGTGCCGGTGAAAAGTGTGGAAGTGACGACCGACGGAACGCCGACCGTGCGTGTGTGCGGCACACCGTTCGGCATCAAACTGTATACCGACGGCGTGTTGATCGTCGGTCTGACGGCGGTTGACAGCGCCTACGGCGCGGTCAATCCCGCTTCGCAGGCAGGACTGGAGATCGGTGATCGCCTGCTGTCCATCAACGGTCGGGAAGTAACCGATAACGAGCAGGTTTCGCGGCTTGTCGCCTCCTCCGGCGGAAAAACGCTGGTGTTTCGCGCCGAACGCGACGGGGTGACCTTTGAGGCGCGGGTCACCCCTGCGAAATCCTTGTCCGATGATCGCTATCACGCCGGAATGTGGGTGCGTGACAGCGCCGCAGGAGTGGGTATGCTCACCTTCTACGATCCGCTGACGGGTGTGTGCGGCGGTCTCGGTCACGCCATTTGCGATCGGGATACGGGTATGCAGCTTCCGCTGGCAGGCGGCGAGCTGGTCACGGCTTCCATTTTTGATATCGTCAAAGGGACGGCCGGGGAGGCAGGGGTGCTGTGCGGCACCTTTACCGCCGGCACGCTCGGCGTGTTGGCAGGCAACTGTGACCGCGGCGTATACGGCATTCTGACCCATCAGCCGAAAGACCAAGGCCTCTATAAAATCGCCGAGCCGTACGAAGTGGAGATCGGCGCT
>JAFOFS010000281.1 GCA_017387165.1 Clostridia bacterium | reverse complement strand
GTGACCGTGATGGTCCGTGGCGACGTCGGTGCTGTCAAGGCGGCGACCGAAGCCGGCCGCGCGGCTGCTTCTCGCCTCGGCGAGATCGTGGCGGTGCACGTGATCCCGCGTCCGCATGGCGACGTGGAAAAGATCCTGCCCAACGCCTAATTTACTCTGTACGTTTATCCACCCAAACAAATCTTAACAAGGAGGAACTCAAACATGGCTATGGAAGCTCTTGGTCTGGTCGAAACCCGCGGTCTGGTCGCTGCTATCGAGGCGGCTGATGCGATGGTCAAAGCGGCGAACGTCACTTTGGTCGGCACGCAGAAGATCGGCTCCGGTTTGGTGACCGTCATGGTTCGTGGCGATGTGGGCGCCGTTAAGTCGGCGACCGAGGCCGGCAATGCCGCCGCTGCCCGTCTGGGCGAGGTCATTGCTGTCCACGTGATCCCGCGTCCGCACAGCGATGTCGAGAAGATTCTGCCGTAAGGTTTTTGATCCTCGGCAAACGGCAGAGGGGCTGTTCCCGCAGCCCCTCTGCCTGAAATCTCGAAACGGGAAAGGGTATAATTATGTTGATTGCAAAAGTGATTGGAAGCATCGTTTCCACTCGTAAAAACGATAACCTCGTCGGCAGCAAGTTTATGGTTGTTGAAACGCTGGCCGAAATGGAGCAAAACGTCACCCGTCTGGTGGCCGTCGATAACGTCGGTGCCGGTATCGGTGAGATCGTTCTGGTCGCGACCGGCAGCGCTGCGCGCATCGGCTGCGATATGGATCGTGCGCCGGTGGATGCCGCTATTGTCGGTATCGTGGACGATAAGATTGGCTTGTCCGGGGTGAATCTGTAATGACCTTTGCGGAACTCTCTGCCGCTTTGCAGCAGGGTGGCGTGGTGGGTGCCGGCGGCGCCGGTTTTCCCTCCTATGCCAAGCTGAACGAAAAGGCAGATACCATCATTCTCAACTGTGCCGAGTGTGAGCCTTTGCTCAAGCTGCACCGCCAGGTGCTGGAGCAAAACGCGAAAGAAATTCTCGACACGTTGGATTTAATTGCGAAAATTCTGGGTGTGAAGCAGGTCATCATTGGCGTGAAGGAAGCCTATCACGGCGCCGTTTCCGCCTGTGAGGCCTTGCTCCCCTTTTATAACAATATGTCTATCGCGCTGCTGCCGGAGATCTACCCGGCAGGCGACGAGATCGTGCTCATTTATGAGGCGACCGGTCGTGTGGTGGCGCCCGGTGCTCTGCCGATTTCGCAGGGAATCGTGGTGTTCAACGTCGAAACCATGCTCAACGCGTGGTATGCGATCCAGGGAAAACCCGTCACCCACAAGTACGTCACCATCTGCGGTGAGGTCAGCAACCCCGTGACGGTGCTGGCTCCGATCGGCTGCACGGTCAAGGATCTGCTGCCGCTGGCCGGTCCGATCACCTGCGCCGATCCTTCCTACGTGATGGGCGGCTTGATGATGGGCGCTCTCGGCTCGCCGAGCACGGTCATCACCAAGACCAGTAACGCGGTCATCGTACTGCCGTCCGACCATCCCGTCGTGTCGCAGAAGCAGCGCAAGACCTCGGTGGATCTTCATCGGGCGATGGCGGCCTGCTGCCATTGCAACTACTGCACCGATCTGTGCCCCCGTCATCTGCTGGGGCACCCCATCGACCCGGCCGCCTTTATGCGGGTGGCGTCGCACATGAAAGCAGACGTCGTCAAGCCGTACGTGGACTCCTATTTCTGCTGTGGCTGCGGTTTGTGCGAGATGTACGCCTGCGGACAGAGCCTTTCGCCGCGTGCGCTGCTGACCGCCACCAAAAACGGTCTGCGTGCGGGTGGGGTGATGCCGCCGAAGGACGTCAAGCCGGCATCGGTGCCGAAAAATCGTGACTATCGCCGTGTGCCGGTCGCTCGTCTGACCGCTCGCCTCGGCGTGACCAAATACGACCTCCCGGCTCCGATCACGGAGGATGAGGTCGCTGTCAAGAAAGTGTCCATTCCGCTGTCGCAGCACATTGGTGTGCCGGCAACCCCCATCGTTAAGGTGGGCGATACGGTCGAGATCGGTCAGCCGATCGCCACCGCCGCGGAGGGCAAGCTCAGCGTGGCGATCCACGCGTCGGTCAACGGAAAAGTGACCGCGGTCACCGAAAAATGTGTGACCGTTTCGACCCGTAAATAAGCGTAAGTTAAGGAGACTCGTGCCATGCGTAGAGCAATCGGTATGTGTGAATTGAAGACGGTGTCCACCGGCGTGACGGCGGCTGACCTGATGGTCAAGACCGCCAACGTCGATATTCTGGAAGCCAAGGTGGTCTGCCCGGGTAAATATCTGGTGCTGATCGCCGGCGAGCTCAGCGCCGTCCGTGCCTCGGTGGATGCCGCCAAGGTGCGTTTTGAAGAGCAGATGATCGACAGCTTCGTGCTGGGCAATCCGCACGAATCGCTGTTTGGCGCGATCTACGGCGCCAACGAAGTGGAAAATCCCGAAGCGCTCGGCGTGTTGGAAACCTTCTCCGCATCGGCGGCGATCGTTGCGGCGGATATTGCCGCCAAGACGGCGCTGGTGTCGCTGATCGAGCTGCGTTTGGCTCGCGGTATGTGCGGAAAATCCTATCTGTACCTGACCGGCAGCGTGTCGGCGGTACAGGCGGCAATCGAACGCGCCGAGAAGGAAGTCGGCGACTACGGTATGCTCCTTGACAGCTCGGTCATTCCGAGCCCTGCTCCGCAGATGTGGGAGAGCATTCTCTAATTAAACGAAAGAGAGGACGCGGATATGCTGGCACTGGAACGGCGTAACGCTATTCTGGAAAAGTTGGCGGTGACCGGTAAGGTCATTGTGGCCGATCTCAGCCGTGAATTCGGCGTGACGGAGGAAACCATCCGTCGCGACCTGGAAAAACTGGATAACGAGGGTCTGGCACAGAAGACCTACGGCGGCGCCGTCGCCAACCACAGCTTAAACCTCGACCTGCCGTATAAGGTGCGCCAGCGTACCAACGCGGAGGCAAAGCAAGCGATCGCTTTGAAGGTCGCGGATATGATCCACGACGGCGATTATCTGATGATGGATGCGTCGTCCACCACCTTGTTTATCACCAAATGCATTCGTAACAAGCACAACATCACCCTCATCACCAACTCCATTGAGATTTTGATGGAGGTGGCGGAGCTGGAGGATTGGAACGTCATTTCCACCGGCGGCGTGCTGAAAACCGGCGCGCTGGCGCTGGTCGGCGCAAACGCCGAAAAGACGGTGCGCGGCTTCCGTGTCGATATGGCGGTCTGCTCCTGCAAGGGCTTGGATCTGCAGTTTGGCATCTCCGATTCCAACGAGCAAAACGCCCAGATCAAACGGTCGATGTTTGCTGCGGCAAAACGCCGCGTGTTGGTTGCGGACAATTCCAAATTCGATCGCACCTCGTTCGTCAAGATCAGCGAGCTGAACGAAATGGACACGGTGGTCACCGACTGCCGGCCCGAGCCGCTGTGGTGCGAAACGCTGGCGGATGCCGGCATTGACCTGGTTTACTAATTCCGAAAAAGGGAGTCTTGATACATGAAAATTCTGGTTATCAACGCGGGTTCGTCTTCGCTGAAATATCAGCTGTTCAATATGGACACCGCTGAAGTGATGGCGAAGGGC
>JAFOFS010000280.1 GCA_017387165.1 Clostridia bacterium | reverse complement strand
CGGTCGAGTATATGATCAACGGCGACTTTGAAACGGGAGCTGTCGGCGGCAAGTGGCAGGCGAACACCAATGCGGCAATCGTCACCTCTCCGACCCATGGCGGCAGCTATGCGGCGAAGATGGATTACGACAACGGCAATACGATGCTGCAGGGCTATATCGAGGGCCTGTCGGATGCGGCGACCTACACCTTCTCCTTCTGGTATTACGTGCCGGCCGGTGAGACGGTGCAGATCCAGCTGATGATGCAGTGCGCCAATTCCTGGTCTGCGCCTTTGGGCGAAGCCGGTAAATATTCTGTGCCGGTGACAACCGGCAACCTGCAGGCTTACGATACCTGGCTGCAATTTACCAAGGAAGTCACCTTGAACCCGGGCGATATCGGCTTTCAGTTCCAGCTGTACACCGCGCAGGCGGGCGACGTCTATTACATCGACGACGTGTCGCTGTCCGCGACGGTGGCCGATCCGGAGCCGGAACCCGAGCCGGTTACTCTTAACATCGATTTTGACGTCGCAACCGATAAGGTCAACGGTGTGCATTACAACTCGACCAACAACCGCACCTACCTTGAGGTGGAAACGGCGCAGACCCTGCCGATCGACGGTTGGGGCGGCTATGGCGGTAACGCTACCTTGTTGATCGACGATCAGCAGGTGCCGGCCAAGGCGGCCGGTCTGGGCAGTGCGAATAAGTTCCAGATCTACACCGCGGATGGCACGGGCGATTTCCGCTCTGCATCCACCATCGTGATTCCTGCCGGCGCCACTTTTACCGCCGGTATCGATTCGGTCGTTTTCCCGAAGGAATTCAAGATCGTGAAGAAGAACGGCGTTTGGGTGAAATACGAGCCGCAGACGCTCCCGTCCGATCACAGTGCGATCGGTCCCAACCTGCCGCAGGATAAGACCAATCTGGTCAGCTTCGGCTCGTTTGATGCTGCCACCGGCGTGAGCATCACCGGTAACGGCGCGGTCGCAGACGGTATGCTCCGTATGGATATCACCGGCAGCGACGATCTCGCCAATTTCCAGGTGGCCGTGGCGGCGGGCAAGACCTACCGTCTTTCGGTGTATATGTGGATTATTGACTCCTACAACATCCGCATTGATGGTGAGGCATCGGCTGTTAAAGACGCTTATCAAAACTACATTTATTCGGATGCCAACGAGATCAGCGGCACCAGCCTGAAGGCGGATACCGCGGGTTGGGTTGAGATGGTGTATGAATTCACCGCAACCAAGACCGGTACGGCAGCGATTTATTTCGTTCGCAACTACTGGGGCGGCAACGCCACGGTGTACGTGGATGACCTCTGCATCTACGACGTGAACGAGCAGCCGGTGGTCATCCCGACGCCGACCGATCACGGCGGTGACACCGAAATTCCGGGCAATGCGGCGTTTGTCAATATGCAGAATATGACTTTCGACCTCCAGACGTGGCACAGCAAGGTTGGCAATACCTCGATTGCCGACGGCATGGCCAAGATCCTGGTCAGCGGAAGCGATGACTATCTGCAGCTCAACACGGTTTCGGTCAAGGCCGGTGTGGAATATACGCTGGCGTTCTATATCTGGGTTACCGAGGCCAGCAGCGACTTCAGCTTTAACCTGTATATGGCCACTTCGCCGGCGACACCGAGCGGCGGTTGGTGCGATAACGTGCTCAGCCGTGGCGACGTGGTCACCAACACGCCGGGCGG
>JAFOFS010000279.1 GCA_017387165.1 Clostridia bacterium | reverse complement strand
GCCCAGGTATAGGCGTTGGTCTTATCTGCTCCCCTTGCAGTAGACACCGCAAGAGACATTCCAACCCGGGAAACGCCGGGAAATACAGACAAAGCACAGCCCAGGCCCATTGCCAAGGAGGATAAACAGAGCGAAAGCGGTTATCACGCCATGGCCACTACCCAGGGAGCGGAGAAGAAGTGATGCTGTATTACGGTATGATCGTCCTGTCAACGGTGCTGTTTTCGCTGCAGTTTCTGTTTAACAGCGGCTACGAGCGGGAATGCGGCAGCGGCTGGCCGGTTGCTCTCAATTTTGCGATTCTGAACGGAATTTTCGGCGCGCTGTTTGTGTTTGCGATGGGTGGTTTCCGATGGGAATTTTCCTGGTTTTCGCTTCTGCTGGCGGTTGTAACCGCCATAAACAGCCTGCTGTATACCTATTCGACCATCAAGGCATTGGCGGTAGCCAACCTCTCGCTGTTTTCTATGTTGGCGATGCTCGGTGGGATGCTGTTGCCGTATGTATACGGCTTGTGCATCGGTGAACCGTTTAAGTGGACCGGACTGCTCTGCTGTCTGCTGATCGCCGCCGCATTGCTGCTGACCGTCGAAAAAGGCGGCAGTAAGCGCGGAGCGCTCATCCATTACGCGATGGTGTTTATCACCAACGGTATGTCGGGTGTGCTGGCCTCTATTCACCAAAAAGGCAGTCATGCGATCTCTGCCAACGGGTATCTGTTGCTCAGTCGTCTGGCCTTGTTGGCTTGTTGCCTGCTGCTTCTGTTGATCCATCGTCGTCCCTCCGCTCGACCGACCGGTAAGGCAATCGTATTTGCGACGGGACATGCGGTGCTGAATACAGGCGGCAATTTGCTGATGCTGCTGGCGCTGCTGCACCTCCCTGCGACGGTGCAGTATCCGATCGTGACCGGTGGGGTGATCGTCTTGTCGGCGGTCATCGATTTCCTACGGAAGGAACGGGTGCCCCGTCGCAACTGGATCGCGGTGGCGATCGCGTTTGCCGCGTCGGTGTGTATGGCGCTGTAAGGTGGCGCAAGTGATCAAAATAAAAAAACTGCTCCGTGTTTGACGACACGGAGCAGTTTTGTTTTATTCGGCGGTGACGAGTTTGGGTGTCCGCACCGGACGGGGTTTCTTGGTGAGCTTGTACAGCTCCTCGGCGGCCAGTCGCACCTTGGCAACCGGCACGTCTTTCGGAGGGAAGCAGAAGAACATCGCGTCTTTGTCGCCAAAGCCGATGATATCCCCTTTTTCGTACCAGAAATAGTCGGTGTTGACGCTGAAGCTGGCCTGCGGAGATTGGCGGAAATATTCCGTGCCGTCCTCGCCGGTCAGGGTGATGCCGTTTTGATCGTGGACCAGATGTCCTCGGCCGATGTGGTAGACCGCTTTGAAGTCCACCTGCATAATGACCTCCACCGGGACGTCCAGCGCGTAGGTGCCGTCTTGCAGCTGCTGCCGCACCATCTCGCGTTGCCAACCGTACCAATCGGGCACGTGGTCGAATTTCGCCGGTTCGCCGTGCAGCACCTGCAACCGCCCGAGCTCGTCCAACTCGTACACCTGTCCGCAATGGAGGCAGGTG
>JAFOFS010000278.1 GCA_017387165.1 Clostridia bacterium | reverse complement strand
GTCGCCGAGCGCGTTGTGAGAGCCCATGGCGCCAATTTCAGAGAGCAGCGTGTCATACAGGCTGCTGTCGCCGCCAAAGGTCGCAGCAAGGAAGTCAATGGCCAGGTCGCTGTTTTCCACACCCTCCAGCACGTAGAAGGAGGAGCCGCCAAGGTTGGAGGCGTTGACCGCGCCCTCGTAGCCGTCCAAACGCGGGGTGGGCGCAACCGCCCAGCTGCCGGAGTGGGCTTGTTCCGCGGTGATGGACGGCAGGATCCAGCAGCCGGATACGGTGGTCGCAGCGTCTCCCCCATTCAGTGCGCCGACATACTGCGCCCAGTCGCTGGTGGTCTTTGCAAGACCGGAGTTGATGAGTTCGGCGAACAGCAAAATGCCTTCACGCAAAGGTTCGTTGTCGACAAAGTACGGGGTGGTGCCGTCTTCGCGGACGTACCAGGTGCCGCAGGACTGCATGACTACGCGGATCAAACCGAGGTCGTCCGGGTCGAGGGTGAGCAGATACTGCTCGTGGTTGACCTGCTGTAGCGCCTTGCCGAATTCGATATACTGATCCCAGGTGATGTTCTGCAGGTCGGCGTGGTCGTAACCGGCGGCCTCGGCAAGGTCGGAGCGGTAGAACAGACCGGTTACGCCGGTGTCGAACGGGACGCCGTAGGTCACGCCGTCGTTGACGGTAAAGGCAGCCTTGTACTCGGCGAACTGCGAGATGTCAATGGAGTCGGTCAGGTCAGCAAAGGCGCCGGGATAGGCGCTGAGAAAGCTCTGAATGCGGTAGTCTTCGATCAGCGCGATGTTCGGCAGACCAGCGGTCGAGCCGGTGGAGAGCGCGGTGTTGAGCTTCTGGACGATGTCGTCCTGTGCGTATTCAACGATCTCAATGGTCACGTCGGTGTGTTCGGCTTCGTACAGGTCGCGGGCGCGTTCCAGCGCGGCGATGTTAAAGCTCGGATCCCACGCCCAGACCGTGACGGTGCGTTCGGTGTTGGAGGTCGGGGTCTGCGGAGCCGAGCCGGAGGCGTCGCTCGGTGCCGACGAGCTGCCGGACGAACCGGTGGAAGAAGAAGCACTGCTTTGATTCCCGCCGCAACCGGTTAAGGCGGCCAGCATCAGCAGCGCAAGCGAAACAGCGATGATGCGTTTCATGAAAATACCATCCTTTTCTGCCGTGTAAACGGCGAATTGCAGTGTTGCAGGGATAGTTTGCGCCGTTCGCCGGAAAAACATACGCAAAAAAGCCGGGATTCTTGGTAAAATCCCGGCAAAGCAAAAGAAGCCGTCCCCAAAGGTATCGTTCCGATTCCTGCTACAATGCACCGGATGTATTGCATACTTTCCGTAAGGGAACTGCATCGGAAGAAAATCCATGCAAAATCTACCAGCGCAAACGTAATCAACCCACGAAACAGTTTACACACAAACCAATCTGTCCGAAGTCTGCATACCTCCACGCACTTTTTACGCACAGGTTCCGTCAGTTCTCCGATTACCTGATACAATCCGTGAAGTCCGCCCCATACAACAAAGCTGAAGCTGGCGCCATGCCAAAGACCGCTCACAAGGAATGTAATCATAAGATTCAAAT
>JAFOFS010000277.1 GCA_017387165.1 Clostridia bacterium | reverse complement strand
CTATCGCATCATGATTTCTCGTCGGCGTTCCGCCTTCTCCATGAATTGAATTGCCTTGTTCTCCTGATGCCCCGCAGGGCAATTCATGACCGAAGGTCAATTCATGCGCGTTAGCGCAATTCATGCCATCGGCAATTCATTGTTGAATCTGTCGTTTGAGACAAACGACAGATTCAACGTGGGCTGTTCGAGGAAACATATCCACCGGTTGGATTTTGGTGGCCATGTAGCCGAGTTCCGACAGGCGAGCCAGATCACGAGCTAAGGTCGCCGGGTTGCAAGAGATGTACACCAAGCGTGACGGCGACATACGGGCGACCGTCTGCAGGGCTTGCTCATCACACCCCTTACGCGGCGGATCGACCACCACAACGTCGGGTGTCAATCCCTCTGCTTCCAGTTGTTTCGCCGCGTCGGTTGCGTCGGCACACAGAAAACGGGCGTTGGTGATCCCGTTTTCGGTTGCATTGCGACGAGCGTCTTCGATCGCTGCAGGAACGATCTCCACACCGATCACCTCTTTGACGCGTGAAGCCATTGACAGACCGATCGTACCGGTACCGCAGTACAGATCCAGCAAGACGTCCTCTTGCTTCAGATCAGCGAAATCCGCCGCCAGCGTATACAGCTGCTCTGCGCCGGAGCGATTAACCTGATAGAACGAAAGCGGTGAAAGGCGGAAATTCAAGCCGCAGAACGTATCGTTGATGGTTTCTTTTCCCCACAGAGCAAAGGTGTTTTTGCCCAGGATCACATTAGTCTTCTCCCGATTGAGGTTGACCAGCACCGAACAAACGCCGTCAATCGCTTTCAGCGCATCTACCAGTCGCGAGGCGTCGGGCAGCTTACCGGACGTGCAGACCAGGCAGACCATCCGCTCACCGCTGACCTCTCCCTCACGGATGTAAATATGTCGGACAAGACCGCGATGGGTTTCTGCGTCATAAGCGGTGGCGCCGCTGGTTTCCATCCATTCCGCGACCGCATTCAAAATATCGGAAAACACGGGCGGCTGCAGCGCGCATTGCCGCTGCGCCACAACGCGGTGACTGCGCGGAGCATAAAAGCCGATCAGCGGACGTTCTCCCGGAGCTACGGGGTATTGCGCCTTGTTGCGGTAGCAGGATTCCGACGGAGAACCCATAATCGGCAGAACCGGGGTGTCCAGTTTTGCAATCCGGCGAACGCAGTCGGTAACCTGCGCCTGTTTATACGACAGCTCCGCTTCGTAGGAAATATGGCGCCACGCACAACCGCCGCATTTTCCGAATACGGCGCAGCCGTTATCCGCAATGCGGTCGGGTGACGGCGCGGTCAGCCTTTCGACGCGACCGAACGCGCAGTTCTTCTCCACCTTGGTAATGCGGCACTCGATGGTATCCCCGATCGCGGTATACGGCACAATCATCACCAAGCCGGTCGGATAATCGGTATCGGTAAAACGACCGATACCGTTTCCGTCGGACGAGGCGGCGGTTATTTCTCGTTTACTGTTGTATCCACCCGGCAAGTCATCCGGAGGAGG
>JAFOFS010000276.1 GCA_017387165.1 Clostridia bacterium | reverse complement strand
GGCGCCTTGCGAGATGAAATTGAGTGAAAAGCAACAAAATATGCCGCTTTAAGGCAGGTTCGGATTACTCGTGTCACCTTAAGCAAGACCGACCGCCCAAAGGCGGTCGGTCAAAAAACTCAAACGGTGATAACCCCCAACGCCTCCAGCACGGAGAAGCCGAGAATCAGCACGATGCAGATCGGCGCGATCCATTTGATCATGGTGATAAACATCTGTCTGCGCTTGAACGGACCGGTGATCTCCACCTCGTCCACCAGCGTCTTCGGTTTCAGAACAAAGCCGACGAACAAGCAGGTCAACAGCGCCGTGATCGGCATCAGCACGCTGTTGGTGATGAAGTCGCAGAAGGTGAGGAAGTCCATACCGATGATGGTGAAGCCGCTCCAGATGCCGTTACCGAGCGAGGACGGAACACCAAGCACCAAGCATCCGATCAGCACGATCAGGCAGGTGAAACGGCGAGACCAGCCAAGCTTATCCCGCAGGATGGAAACCACCGTTTCCATCAGCGAAATGGAGGAGGTCAGCGCCGCAAACAGCACCAGCAAGAAAAACGCACCGCCCACAAAGTGACCGGCAAACCCCATACTGTTAAACACCTTGGGAAGCGTTTCGAACATCAGACCGGGGCCTTTACCGAGCGATTCGGGGCCGGAGAACGAAAAGACGGCAGGAATAACCATCAGACCGGCAAAGAACGCGATGCCGGTGTCAAACAGCTCAATCTGGCTGACCGACGAGGCGAGATTGACATCCTTCTTCATATACGAGCCGTAGGTGATCATAATTCCCATCGAGAGCGACATGGAATAAAAAAGCTGTCCCATAGCCGCCAAAATGGTGGTTACCGAGAAGTTGTCGAAATTCGGGATGAGATAATATTTCAGACCCTCCATCGCACCGTCAACGGTCAGCGAATACACAGCCACCGCAACCGTCAGCACGACGAGAATCGGCATCATCAGCTTGCTGACCTTCTCGACGCCTTTCTCCACACCGAACAGCACCACCACCGCCGTCACACCGATAAACAGCGCGAACCAGCCGATGGGCTGAACGGGATCCGCGATAAACGCGCCAAAGAAGCCGTCGGTCGCCGCCGCAGGCATATCGCCTTTCAAGAAAGTAAAGAGATATTTGGTCACCCAACCGCCGATCACCGAGTAGTACGGAAGGATGATCATCGGAACAAGCGAGCCGAGCCAGCCGATAAATCCGAAGCGTTTATCCAGCTTTTTGAAGGCGCCGATGGCGCTTAGACCCGTCTTGCGACCGATGGCGATCTCCGCCGTCATCAGCGTAAAGCCAAGGGTGACCGCCAAGATGAGATACACCAACAAAAAGATACCGCCGCCATACTGCGCGGCCAAATACGGAAATCGCCAAATATTACCCAGGCCGACCGCCGAGCCGGCGGCTGCCAATACAAAACCGAGTTTACCGGTAAAACTTCCTCTTTTTTCAGACATACGGGGGAACTCCTTTTTTATTGCAAACACTATGCAGCTATTGTACCACAAAGGCGCTCGAAATACAAGAGGTTTCGGGAAAAGAAATCAGCCCTTGCCGTACAGCAAGGGCTTTCGGAATGATGATTACGGCAAGGCGGTAAGAAAATCGGTTTCCAAATCCAGCACAATCGGCGTGTCGGTATCCGTGACTAACTGCAGCATCGGATACGGGCAGGGATATTCCCCACTGAAAAAACCGTCCTGCAGTGCACGGACAACGGCATAGACCATTGGGATATAATACGCACCGCTTTCTGTTTCCTTTTCCTCCATCAGACCGGCAAAGTAGAGATAATCCCTCACTTCCAGCAAGAGTTTCACCATCACTTTCGGCACCAGCTTCTGCCGATGGAACGCCGTGCAAACCGCATACGTTTCCCGCAGCAGTGCCTGCATCTCCGCTTGATCGATCGGTCGAAGTGCCAGCGCCGCGTGCGTCATCTGCGCCCAGCGTTCGGTCAGAACTTTGATTTTACACACCATCGCCGTCTCCTTTCACTTGTCAAACAATTTCTCACAGGTTTCCACCGTGGTATACTCGCCCGAGTACTGCTCGCGGAAGGTCTGCATGGCGTGATGGCGGTCTCCCGCCTCCACAATCGCCACGCCGCGAATACCGCCGTTCATCACCTTGGGGATATAGGTGATCTTCCAAAGTTCCCATTGTCCGTAAAATGCCATCTTGTATCTCTCCTTTTCACAAATTTATATTGGATATAAAGTCCATATTGTATTTCAGAAACGTGACGTCGGTCGCCTTTCCGCTGACCAACGCCTCGGTCAGCGGATCCAACTTACCGTCAAAGTAGCGTTCCAACGCCTCACGAAACACCGAGCTTCCCTCCTCTGCCAGTGCAAACAAGGTCATACAGGAGCGGAGTTTCAGGGCGTCGATCCCACCAAAAATATCGACGGCGGTACGGTCGGTTTGAGCCAGCAGTGCGCGGGTGCATTGCCGCAGGCGTTCGCCCAGCACGGGATGTGCCAGGTACGCTTTCGCCTCGTTCAAGTCAACGATTCCGTACACGTACGCCTTTCGGCTTCTGCCCAATCCGCGTAATTGCGGGAAGATAAACCACATCCAGTGGCTGCGTTTCTCCCCTGCGGTGATCTCGCGAAGCGCCGACGCGTAGTGCTTTTCCTGAGCTTTCAAAAAACGTTCCAACACACCGCATCAATCCTTTCTCATCCGGTAGGCATACTCTTCCCAATACGCGTCGGTCGTGCGGCCGTATGCCGCATACGCCTCGCAAAACAGAGGCTGCAGCGCAGCATCCTCAAAGACGAAATCGCCGTTTTGAAACGGGTTGCCGTCGATCATAGTCGTCAACCTCACTTCCCATAGATGCCAAACTCACGGTAGAACGGCGCAAACTTGCCGTCAAGACCATGCGGACGGCGGGTGGATTCCAGAATAGCGAACACCAGCAGGCGGAATTTTCCGGCAAATTCCGGCTCTTCCATCACCTGCCGGAACAGGCGGGCAACCTCGGCAGAGGGCAACCTGTACGCGCCGCAGCCGAATGCGCCGAGCACCAGTGCGTCCTTGCCGTAGCGAACGCCTATGCGGAAGATGGTGCGGATCTTATTCAACATCACGGCCTCGCCATCGGGCATAAACCCACCGCCTGACGCGCGATAGCGCAAATCCGAAGCGCGTGCGTAGTTGGAGCGCTCGTTGAAGCTAAGCGCCGCCGTCGTGATGACGTCGCAGCAGAAAGGCGCTTCCCGCAGGGTGAAAAAGCGGGATTTCCCATGACGGAAGAAGGTCACGTTCGGGGTGTAAATGCCGCCGTAATTCTCGTCCAGCGGATAGCCGGGTTGCCGCCGCGACACGCCGCTCTCGCGCACGCATTTCATACGCGCAGGGGCGGCAAACTGGTACAGCGAAAGGCTGAGGGTGGAACTGCGGCAGAGGGATTCCTCCTGCGCCTGCAGACCCTTGTCGTATCCCCCGCCGGGGTGATGCGCCGAGGCAAGATTGAGAATGGCGGGATTGTAGCCGTCATCCAACAACGCCTGCGCCACGTCGACACAGTCGGCATTGACGCAACCGGTGACCGTTTCGGGGAAAAGGGTTCCCTCGTTATCAACGGTGAACGCCTCGCGAAAGAGCGTCGTATTATCCAGAAAGTCACGGCTGCTCCCCCATCCCATCGCGGAGGTGCCGTCTTGCCACTCACGGAACAGGGCGGTGTTTTCCTCATACACCAGGCGGCAAGCACGGTTGACACCGAAGCGGCCGCTGCGCATCACCGTTTTCATCCGTTCCTCATAGGAGATGGCGAAATCATCGGGTTGGTAGCGTTTCAGCAACGACACGGAAGCCGCAGGCAACAGAGCGGAGTAGTCCTCACCGGCATAAAAGCGGCGGCGCACTTCAGTCGAGCTGACATCGCTTTCCGCCAAAGGCGGCAGCAGGAAAAAAGCGTCCCGATGGTTGCTCAAACGCGGTGTCGTGTCGATCAGGCGGTGCAGATCGATATCGTCACGGGCAAACACCGCGAATCGGGTGTGCGAGAGGTACGCTTCCGCGTCCGCGCACTTGGCGATGGTGTGAACCTTATCGGCGCCCTGCACCTCGTAGAGCTCGGCGTCGGGGTATTGGCGCCCAATAGCGCAGAGCGTGCGATAACGCTTGGGGTTGATGCCGCCTTGCTCAAAACCCCAGAAAGCCAGTTTTTCCTCAGAGGCACAGACCTGCTCAATGACCTCCCGTCGCTCCGCTTCGGTCAGGTAAAACGGGTCCCCCAGTTTGACCGTTTTACGGCGAAGGTACTGTCCGTTGGTCGCGACGAACAGGCCGCGATCGGCACCCAAGTGTTCGACGGCCGTTTTCAAGGCGGCCACGTGTGCGTTGGTAAGCGGATTAAACGATCCAAAGAGTACGGCGATTTTCATCTTGATCCTCCCTTTCGCGGTCAGCGTTTACGGCGTGCAGGCGTGGAGCGGCAGTGAGATCTCACCATAAGGTGACGCGAATAATCCGAACCTGTTTTTAAAAGGCGGATTTCCGCTCCTCCTTCGTTAAAATACTCGCGAATACATCCAGTATTCGCTGCGTTTTGTGTCTCGGATGAGCAAAAATCCGCTCTTTTAAAAATCTCCGACCTTAAAGCGAGGAGATTTCGAGGGTTTTTTGCTCAATTTTAGCGAAGCAAGGCTGGCGCCTTGCGAGATGAAATTGAGTGAAAAGCACCAAAATATGCCGC
>JAFOFS010000025.1 GCA_017387165.1 Clostridia bacterium | reverse complement strand
ATATTGAAGGTGGTGACGTGGTCGCAGGAGACGTTCCACTCTTTCAGGAAATACACCACCCACTTGTACATACCCATCGGGCCGACCGGCAGGATAAACGCGATCTTTTCGCCGCGATCCTTCGCCAGCTTGATCTGCATCGCGATCTCGTGACCCATATAGGTCTCGAACTCACCGAGAGAAGCGCACTTCACCGGCGAAAATTTCTCATTCCAGAAGTTTTGGCGATCGCACACCGTTTCGGGCGCACCGACGCACGCGTCGATCTTTTCGAAATCCCAACCTGCGGGGTAGAAGCCCTCCAGGGCCGAGCCTTTTACAGTCGATTGAAAATCCATAACGTTACCTCCTTATTACGGCAGCATCCGCTTGGGCGTGCCTTTTAAGTATACCTGACATTGACGGAAACCCTCGGCGTAGTCGGCGCCGCACTGGAAACCGCGATAGCGGCAGCAGGTCTTGACCATATCGGGGAAATCGATGTGATCGTGATCCCGCATCCAGACGATCTGCGACTCGTGGCAGCAGAGCATCTGCAGCTTGGTGTCGATAAATTCGCTCACGTCAACGTACTCGGTGGGGTTGAAGTTGACGCCGGCGAGGGTGTCCATATAGTAGATGGGAACCAGACGCGCCCGTCCCTCCACCGCGGTGTGGTAGTTGGGGAGGGTGGCGGTGAAGCTGGCATCAAACACCAGCCGCGAAACGGCGGTGTGATCCGGCATATAGTCGTCGGGATCGTGGGTGATGATGAAATCGGGGTTCACCTTTTTGATGACGTCAACCACCTTGTCGCGGGATTCCTTGTTGTTGTCGTAGATCTCCAGATCGTGGAAGCCGCCCCACATCACCTCAAAGCCGCCGATGGCGCCGCTTCTCTGCGCTTCGCCTGCACGCATCGGGATCAGCTCCTCCGGCGGAATGATCTCGTGACCGAGATTACCGCTGGAAAGGTGGCAGACCACAACGCGGTCGCCGCGCTGCTTGCACTTGAGCAGGGTGCCTGCACAGGCGATCTCCATATCGTCGGGGTGGGCCGTGATGACCAAAACCGTATACATCTTCATTCCTCCTTGACAAACTATTGGGACTATATTTTCATTATAACAAAATCTGCTTGCAAAAAAAGCGGAAATCGGGTATAATATGTATACAATCAGGCAGAGGAGAAAAAGATGAAAGACGATTTTATAAGACAAGACCTGTCCGCCGTGCTGGAGGTGGACAAGCTGATCACCCTGTTTTATATGGAATTGCCGAAGGATTTCTGCTACGACGGTGAGCGGCACGACTTTTGGGAAATGGTGTACATCGACAAGGGGGAAATGCTCTGCGTGGCGGATCAAAACCGTTTTACGCTCAAGAGCGGCGAGGTCACCTTTCACCGTCCCAATGAATTCCACAATTTGAGCGGCAACCGCGAGGTACCGCCCAACGTCGCCATTCTGACCTTTGAGTGCCACAGCCCTGCCATGCGGCGATTTGAGGGCAAGATTTTGCGGCTTAACGCGGAGGAACGGGCGCTGATGGCGACGCTGCTGGAGGAGGGGTTGTCCTGCTTCCGTCCGGCCGATCCGCAAAATCCGCTGCTGCAGCGGTTGGAGGAGCTTCCCGATCCGCCGTTCGGCGGACGACAGATGATCAAAAATCTGCTGGAGCTGCTGCTCATTCGCTTGTCGCGGCACTGAATTCTGTTTATTACGTGCAAATGGACTTAGAAATAACGAGATACGGAAGATTATGATTTATGACATGATGATTCAAGCATTGTTATTTTATATTTTCACT
>JAFOFS010000275.1 GCA_017387165.1 Clostridia bacterium | reverse complement strand
CTCTCAAACATACCCAAAAACCGCTGTACGGTCGGCTCGTTCGGATTGTCGGTCAGGTGAATATCCGATGCCGCGAGAAAACGCAGCACCACCTGCGGCTCTGCCGCTCCGCCGATCAAGGCGGCAGGCAGCAACCCCACCAGCAGGCAGAGGGAGAGGAGAACAGCAAGAAAACGGATCGGTTTCATTGGAAACAACTCCTTTGGTGTATCAATATCAAATAAAGAACTTGCGCTGCATCGTTTCGCGAGCCGGACGGCAGATGCCGAGGAACAGCAGAAAACCGCCGATCAGCACCAGGCTGGTGAGCGGATACAGCGACCAGCCGACGAACGTATAGTCAGTCAGGGTGACGGTAAGCAGATGCTCGGTCAGCAGCAGCAGACCGCCAAAAGCGATCACCGCGCCGCCGAAGATAAACAACCGACCGCGTTTCAGATAATAGGTGAGGGTGACCACGGCGGTCACGATGAGCGCCGCACCGACGGTGATCGGCAGCGCCAGCGTCCAAAACCAGCCGCCGCGCAGCAGAAAATCAATTAACCACAAATATCCCCCCGCCGCCGCAAAGGCGCAGGGAACGAAGATGACGGGGTTGGGCTTGCGAAACCAGAATGGCAGCACCAGCATCACGTACAGCGCCGCCAACGCGCCGATCACCAGACCCGACCAGAACAACTGCTGATTGCCAAACCGCAGGTCGCAGATCAGCACCGTCGGGATGGGGAGCAGAAACAAAACGGTCATCAGAATGGCCGCCTGCCGTCCACGCCTTGCCGCATCGGGATAACGGTCGGCAGGATACAACGGCTCAGCCGCATCACGCCGGATAGAGGGGTGATAGGCAGGGGTGTTGCAGAGCGGACACCGCTCCTCGGTATCCGCCAGACGGACGCCGCAATTAGCGCAATACATCGGCATTCTCCTTTCGTTGGTTGCTCTCGGCGGTCACGGACAGACCGTGCTCACGCAGCACCTCAAAGAAGTGTCGCTCCAGCGACGCCTCTTTGACGTTGCGGATAAAGTTGACGTACACGGTGCCGCCGTAGGACAGCACACCGCAATTGGAGGGGGCAGCCGCCTGCACCCCGAGAATAAAGTCCATCCGACGGACGTAAGGGCGCATCACCTCGGGCAGCGTAACGGCGCCGAGGTTGGAGAGGGAAAGGCAGGATTTGCGTTCGCCCACGGCATCGAAAATGGCTTTCATCACCATATTTTTAATAAACAACGGCATCACCCGCACCGCCATCAGGCGTTCGCTGTTGACGTTGACCGCGATCTTGGTGCTCATTTTCTTGGGGGTGATGTCCAGCTCCATTTGCGCGGTGACGATGCGGCAGATCTCCGCAAAATCGTAGTCCCCGAGCTGCGGCAGAATTTCGGGCGTGGTGTACAAGACGAAATTCCGCAGCGTGCGGCTGTCGTACAGCCGGCGGAGGTTGACCGGAATCAGCACCCGTATCGGCGGTCGCTTACGGCGGTCGGGAATGCATTCGCGCTGATAGTTTTGCAGAGCGACCATCATCACGGCGCAGAGGAAGGCGGTCACGCTGACGCCGTATTCTTTGGCTTTTTGCCGCACCTCATCCACCGACAACTGCAGGCAGGTCAGGTGCAGAAACGAACCCAACTCGGGTGTGCCGCTCAACCGCCATGCGGTCAGCTCCCGTCGGGAGGCGGCCACCGCGCCGCTGTATTTCTGGAAGCTGTCCTCCCACTCCGCAGGGGAGGGCGCTTCGTGGCGATCCAGCACGCCGTCGGTGGCAGGAACGGACAGTCCGTACCGCCGTTCCAGATATTCCGCCAGCAGCGTTTTGAGGAACACCAGCGCGCCGTTGCCGTCGGTCAGTGAGTGGAAGATCTCCAGCGCGATGCGGTCGCGATACACGAGGATGCGGAAGGCGCACCGCCGAATCTCCGCTTTGGACATATAGGTGAGCGGATAACAGCTTTCTTCGCTGACGGCAGGCGGATGGGACAATTCCTGCAGATAATACCAGAATAAGCCACGGCGCAGCCGTACCGCCAGAGAGGGGAAGCGGCGCACCACCGTTTCCAGCGCTTGCTCCAGGAGAGCGGTATCCACCTCTTCGGTCAAGGTGGCGGAGAGACGGTAGACGTTGCTCCAGTTTGACCGCCGCGCGGCGGGGTAAATCTTGGCGGCATTGTCCAGCGGCAACCACCGCAAAGCGGGCTTTTTCGGCATACGCGTCCCTCCTTTTCTTTTTGCTTATTATACCTTATTCCACCCGATGCGTCAATTAAATTTGCGGAGATTGCCGCGAAGTTCTTGCAATTCTTCGGGGAGTTCTTTATAATAAAAACGAAAGAAACGACGTGATTTTCGAGGTGTACGATATGCTGAAACGCTTTATTCGCTACTACCGCCCGCACCGCAAGATGCTGGCGCTGGATATGCTGGCGGCCCTGCTGATTTCGGTCATCGGAATGGTGTATCCCATCGTGACCAACAAAATGCTCAACGAGTACAGTCCGCAAAAGCAGTACACGACCATCGTCGTCGCCGGCGCGATCGTGCTGGCGCTGTACGTGCTGCGGATGCTGCTGCGCTATTTCGTGCAATACTACGGTCACGTCATCGGCGTCAAGATGCAGTCGCAAATGCGGCAGGACCTGTTCGCGCACTTGCAAAAGCTGCCGTTTTCGTTTTACGACAACAACGAAACCGGCCGCATTATGACCCGACTGACCAGCGATTTGTTTGAGGTGTGCGAGCTGGCGCACCACGGTCCCGAGGATATTCTGATCAGCGCGGCGATGATTCTGCTGTCTTTCGGTTATCTGCTGTCCATCGACTGGGTTTTGACCCTGATCATTTTTGCTTGTGTGCCGATCCTGATGGTGGTCAGCGCCCGTTATCGCAAGGCGATGAAGCAGGCGTTCGCCGACCGCCGTCAAAGCAACGCCACCATCAACGCGGCGGTGGAAAGCAGCGTCACCGGCATCCGCGTCACCAAGGCGTACACCAACTCCGCACGGGAGATGGAGAAATTCCGCGAGGGGGACAAGGCGTTCGTCGGCGCATCCAAGCGTGCTTACGACGCGATGGCGCGCTTTTTCTCCTCCACCAGCTTTATCACCGACGTGTTTAACGTGATCATTCTCATCGCCGGCGGTCTGTTCCTGTATAACGGTCGCATCTCGTTTGGCGATTACTCCACCTTTATCGTGTCGGTCAACCTGTTTATTCAGCCGGTCAATACGTTGATCCGCTTCGCGGAGCAGTACCAGAACGGCATCAGCGGCTTCCAGCGGTTTGTCGAGGTGATGGACGAGCCGGTCGAGCCGGAGGCACCCGACGCGGTGGAACTGACCGCCGTCGAGGGAATCATCGAGTTTGATCGGGTCAACTACGCGTACGAAGAAACCAAAGAGGTGCTGCACGACGTCAGCCTGCGGCTGGAAAAAGGGCGCAAGCTCGCGCTGGTTGGCCCGTCGGGTGGCGGCAAGACCACTCTTTGCCACCTGCTGCCGAATTTCTACCGCCTGCAGGACGGGGAGGGCAGCATCCGCGTAGACGGGGTAGATATTCGGAAATTGTCGCTGGACAGCCTCCGCCGCAACATCGGCATCGTCCAGCAGGACGTGTTCCTGTTTGTCGGCACCATCCGCGAAAACATTTTGTACGGTCGCCCCGACGCCACCGAGGAGGAGATGATCGCGGCGGCGAAGCGCGCCAACATCCACGACTACGTGATGTCGCTGGAAAAAGGGTACGATTCCGAAATCGGTGAACGCGGCGTGAAGCTGTCGGGCGGTCAGAAGCAGCGCCTGAGTATTGCCCGCGTATTTCTGAAAGATCCGGCCATCCTCATTCTGGACGAAGCGACCAGCGCGCTGGATAACACCACCGAGGTGCTGATCCAGCAGGCGTTGGACGAGCTGTGCAAGGGGCGCACCACGCTGGTGGTGGCGCACCGCCTTTCCACCATTCGCGGAGCGGACGAGATCGCGGTGGTGACCGACGGTCGTATCACCGAGCGCGGCACGCATGAACAACTGATGGCCGCCGACGGTCTGTATAAGCAGTTGTACGCCCTGCAATTCCGCGATAACGATACGTTTGCATAACAAACGACTAAAAAAATCAACAAAAACGGCGAAAAAGGACTTGCAAATCCGCTTGGTGTGCGGTATAATCGTCACAATTGAATATTCTGGATGACGCATTTCGGGAAAGGGCAGGTTTGCCGCCGAAGGAGTAACGCTCTCAGGTGTCCGTGCGGACGAGGACCGAATGCCGACAGAACTTTGGAGACGCCCATTCAATTGGGGGCCGAAGGTGCAAGCGCCGACCAGCGCCAAACTCTCAGGCAAAAGGACAAAGAACGCATTGGTTTTTGATACTTTTGAGGTAGTAGGTTGTGCTGTGTGGCACAACCTACTTTTTTATTTTCGGAGGGACGTATGGACAAAATCATTGAAGTGATCGCGTCGGTCAACGGCAAGGTCAACGACGCGGTGTGGGGACTTCCCGGGCTGATGCTGCTCATCGGCACGGGCATTCTGCTGACTTGCGGCACGAAATTCTTTCAGGTGAGCCGCCTCGGGCATTGGTGGAAGCAGACGATTGCGACCGTCTTTAAGAAAGACAGCAAGAGCACCAAAAACACCGACAAGAAAACCATCTCGCAGTTTCAGGCGCTGTGTGCGGCACTGGCGGCGACCGTCGGTACCGGCAACATCGCCGGCGTGGCGACGGCAATCGTCACCGGCGGTCCCGGCGCGGTTTTCTGGATGTGGGTGGCGGCGTTTTTCGGTATGATGACCAACTTCTCGGAAAACCTGCTCGGCATCTACTATCGCCGCCGCAATAAGGACGGCGAATGGTCGGGTGGTCCGATGTACTATCTGAAGGACGGTCTCGGCAAGCGGTACGGTAAAAAATGGCTGAAGCCGATCGCGGGCGTGCTGGCGGTGCTGTTCTCCTGCTTCGCCATTCTGGCATCGTTCGGTATCGGCAATATGGCGCAGGTCAATAAAATCGTACTGAATATGGACGCGGCGTTCTTCAGCAACGCGACCCTCGGCACCATCCCCGGCACGGAGATCGACGTTATCCATCTGCTGATCGGCATTGGTCTGCTGATTATCGGCGCGCTGATCATCATCGGCGGTCTGCAGCGCATCGCCAAGGTCGCGGAGATCGTGGTGCCGTTTATGGCGGTGGCGTTTGTGCTCGGCTCGCTCATCATCTTCTTTGCGAATTTCAATCGGGTCGGCGCTATGTTCGGCGCGATCTTCAAGTTTGCCTTCAAGCCGGCGGCATTCCTCGGCGGCGGTCTCGGCGTGCTGATCAAGAAGACGATGACCCAGGGCTTCAAGCGCGGCGTCTTCTCCAACGAGGCAGGTCTCGGCTCGTCGGTGCTGGTGCACTCCTCCTCCAACGTCAAGGAGCCGGTGAAGCAGGGTATGTGGGGTATTTTTGAGGTGTTCTTCGACACCTTCGTGGTCTGCACCATGACCGCGGTGGTGGTGCTGTCCACCGGCTACATCGACCTGTCCACCGGTATGCCTCAAGCCGGCATCAACGGCGACACGCTGGTGTCGCAGGCGTTCGGCGGTATGTTTGGCGCTCCCGGCACGTGGTTCGTCGCCATCGCCATGCTGTTCTTTGCATTCACGACGGTGCTCGGCTGGTCGCAGTACGGCTCCAAGGCGGTGGAATACCTGTTTGGCGTCAAAGGCGTGAAGGTGTATCGCTTCATCTTCGTGCTGATGATCGTCTCGGGCGCGGTTATGGAGGGCGGCCTCGCGTGGGATCTGTCCGATACCTTTAACGGTCTGATGATGATTCCAAACCTCATCGGCGTGCTGGCACTGCTGCCGCTGGTCATCAAGATCACCAAAAACTACGTGGACCGCAAGATTCACGGCAAGGACGTCCAGCCGATGCTCTCGAACGACCCCGCCATTCAGCAGGAAATGGCGGCTTCTCTCGATCGGGAATAAACGCAAGAAAAAGCAAGGGAGACCTTGCTTTT
>JAFOFS010000274.1 GCA_017387165.1 Clostridia bacterium | reverse complement strand
GGTCATCAAGTTTACCGGCGCGGAGTACACCATGCTGTTTGCCATCCTGGGCGCTGCCGTTCTGGCGGTCCTGGCTGCTGCGGTTGTTGTGAAGAAGACCGCTGTTGAGAAATGAGCAAACGCCATTCATTAGGCAAAAAGGTCGCGGCATACGTTTGTATGCCGCTTCTTTTTTGGATTGTGATCGTCGCGATGCTGGCGGGGATTTACCTCCGCTTTCTGCATCCGTACGTCAAACCGATTGCCGGAATGTTCTTTACCGGCGCCGGCTCCGTTTCCGAACAGCTGGAGCTGGATTCCATTTACGAGGGTCCCGTGTGGGTGAAAGAGGGAACGGTGCACGCCTCCAAGGTGACCATTCCCAACCTCGGCACCAAATACGGCGAAATCCGCTGTGAGGCGGTCGGCCTGCAGGCAGATCTGTATTTCGGTGAGACTGAGGAAATCCTCAAGCACGGAGCGGGTCAGTCGTTGCGCAGCCTGCAGCCGGGCTTCGGCTATCCGACCTTGATCTCCGCCCATAACAACAAGGATTTCAACGTGTTGAAGAATCTGGAGATCGGGGATATCTTCGTGATTCATACCGCCTACGGTACCTACGAATATCGGGTCAACGAGACCGAGATCATCCAGCCGGAGCAATTCGACGAGTCGCTGCTGCTGGAGGAGAATCCCTCGCTGATATTGTACACCTGCTATCCGTTTGACGGTTTGGGCTATATCTACCGCCGCTTTTTTGTTTATGCGGAGCAGATTTCCGGACCGACCGTCGTGTTTGAAAGCGAGGGAGGTGCGCAATGAGCAAGAGCAAAAAGGCGATCAGCCTGGCGGTTTCCTTCCTTCTCACGTTGCTGCTGTGCGTGTGGTTGCTGCTGGGAACGGCGCTTTCCACCGTCTACCAACCCGATTTTATCAGCAAAAACATCGACGACCGCTATGCGGAACGCGCGTATGAGTCGCTGATGCTCCAATGGGAAACGCTGGGCGGTCCGTCCGGTTTTCCGTCGGAGGTGATGCGGGATATCATCGGCTCGGAGACGATTGCGGTCGGGGTGCAGGAATACACCCACGCGATCTGGGGCGGTAACGCCGCCTACGAGGTCAAGACAACCCACATCAAGGAAAAGCTGATGACGGCGTTTACCGCGTACGCTTCCTCCAAGGATTACGTGATCGACGAGGAAGTAACGCAGGCGTTGTCGGATGCCGCCGACGCTTGCGTCAAGGCATACGTGCGCCACATCAACATTCCGGCGCTGCGCGCCGCGGCCAAGCTGGTCAACCAGTCCAAACGGCTGATGATTTTGGTGTTTATGGTGTTGAGCGTGCTGCTGGCGGCGATGGTGTTCCTGTCGGCCCGTATCCATCGCTATTGGTTCCACGGTACGAAAGACGTGGTGTACACCCTGTTTGCCACCACACTGGTGTTGGCTCCGCCGTCGATTATCGTGTTGGCGACCGACCCGATGGCCAGCATCAACCTGTCGCCCGCTTACCTGCGCTGGCTGTTGTCCGACGCGGTGGACAGCGTGATGTGGCGGCTGCTGATCTTCGCGATTATCGGCTTGCTGATCGGCGTGGCGCTACTGGTGATTTCCGAACGCCAGCACCGCAAGACCTTTCACCGCGAAAAACGGGAGCCGGGTGCGCTGGTGATGGCCAACGAACGGCGGTACCGCCGCGCTCATCGGCAACATTCCGAAACGCCGTGCGGCGAAAATCCGCGCCACGGAAGAAAAAATTCGGAATAATTCAATTTTTTTCTTGACAAGGCGCAGTTTGTAGTATATAATAACACTTGCTGTTCCGCAGGAACGGCAATATGGCTGTATAGCTCAGTTGGCTAGAGCACGCGGTTCATACCCGCGGTGTCATTGGTTCAAGTCCAATTACAGCCACCACACGGCCCGATGGTCAAGCGGTCAAGACATCGCCCTTTCACGGCGGTAACCCGGGTTCGATTCCCGGTCGGGTCACCAAATTTCGCGCGTATAGCTCAGCTGGTTAGAGCGCCTGCTTCACACGCAGGAGGTCAGCGGTTCGAGTCCGTTTACGCGCACCAGAAAAGAACCCTCTTTTGTCTGCAGACAAAAGAGGGTTCTTTTCTGGTGCGCGTAAACGGACTCGAACCGCTGACCTCCTGC
>JAFOFS010000273.1 GCA_017387165.1 Clostridia bacterium | reverse complement strand
CATCACGTTGGTCTTGATCCAAGACATCCCCTTCGCCATCGGGTTGGGATCCTTCCCCTCGTCCTCGTACCGGCGCAATTCTTCCTGCACCTCGTTGTTTAAGATCTCGTGCTTGTTTTTGCAAGCAATCAGAAATTGCTTGAGCTCCTCCGAGCGGACGTTATCCAGTACGTCGTTGATGGAGTCCACCCCCATCTTCACCCCTGCATCACACTCACGCAGCAGGCGAATGGTATCCTGTTCTTTCATCGTATATTCCCCTTTCGGTTTTCTCTTCGGTAGTATGCCCAAAAAAATTGTAAAAAATAAGGTCTTTATTTTTTCGCGCGTTTATGTTATACTATAATGTCAAAAGATAGGAGAGGTGCTCGAAAATGGCAAAACTGTATTTCAAGTACGGCGCAATGGGGTCCTCCAAGACCGCACAGGCGCTCATCACCAAATTCAATTACGAGGAACGCGGTATGAAGGTGTGGCTGATCAAGCCGGCGCTGGACGACCGCGACGGCAAGTCCACCATCCGATCGCGTATCGGTCTTTCGGCCGAATGCGACACGGTAGCGGTCGGGGAGGATCTGTATCGGCGGTTCACCGAGCAGCACGCCGATTGCGACGTGGTCATTGCGGACGAGTGTCAGTTTTTTACCGATGCGCACGTAGACGCGCTGCGCCGCATCGTGGATGAGAAGGACATTCCCGTCCTCTGCTTCGGTCTGCGCACCGATTTCCTTTGCCATCTTTTCAGCGGCAGCCGCCGTCTGTTTGAACTGGCGGATTCCATCTCCGAGATCAAGACCATCTGCGAATGCGGCGCCAAGGCGACCGTCAACGCCCGTCTGGCAAACGGCCGCATCGTCACCGAAGGCAGCCAGGTTATGCTTGGCGGCAACGAAAGCTACGTTGCAATGTGTCACCAATGCTGGGTCAAAAAGATCCGGCTTCAGAAAACAGAAGAATTATAAAGAAAGAGGGAAACGACTTATGACTTTACAAGCTATTCTCGCCAAATGCGACCACACGCTGCTGACCCAGACCGCCACTTGGGACGATATTCGCGCCATCTGCGACGACGGGTTGAAGTATCAGACCGCTTCGGTCTGTATCCCGGCCGCCTACGTCAAGCAGGCGAAGGAATACGTCGGTGACCGTCTTGCCATCTGCACGGTCATCGGCTTCCCCAACGGCTACTCCACCACCGCCACCAAGGTGTTTGAGTGCCGCGACGCACTGGAAAACGGCGCCGATGAAATCGATATGGTCATCAACATCGGCTTCCTGAAATCCGGCCGTTACGACGAGATCCTCGACGAGCTGAAGCAGCTGAAAGCCGTCTGTGGCGATAAGATCCTCAAGGTCATCATCGAAACCTGCCTGCTGACCGACGACGAGAAGATCAAAATGTGCGAGTTGGTGACCGCTTCGGGCGCCGACTATATCAAGACCTCCACCGGCTTCTCCACCGCCGGTGCGACCTTTGCGGACGTCAAGCTGTTTGCGGAGCACGTCGGCGAGGGTGTCCTCATCAAAGCGGCAGGCGGTATCTCGTCCATCGCGGACGCGGAGCAGTTCGTCGAGCTGGGCGCCGACCGTCTGGGTACCAGCCGTATTGTCAAGATCGCCAAAAACGAAAACGCCCCCTCGGGCTACTAATTTACAGGAGGTATTCTTTATGAGTAATCAACACACCCCTCACATCAAAGCCACCTCGGCGGATTTTGCCGAGACCGTCTTAATGCCCGGTGATCCGCTGCGTTCCAAGTTCGTGGCGGAAAATTTCCTGGAGAACGCCCGTCTGGTCAACAACGTCCGCGGCATTCAGGGTTACACCGGCAGCTATCGCGGCCAGCCCGTTTCGGTGATGGCCAGCGGTATGGGTATGCCGTCCATCGGTATCTATTCGTATGAGCTGTACAACTTCTTCGGTGTGGAGAACATCATCCGCATCGGCTCGGCCGGCGGTCTGGCGGACGACGTGCAGCTGCGCGACGTGCTGATCGGCATGGGTGCCTGCACCAACTCCGGCTATCAGGAGCAATACAAGCTGGGCGGCAATTTCGCCCCCATCGCGGATTTTGCGATGCTGCGCCGCGCGGTGGAGGAGGCGGAGGCGCTCGGCGTCCGTTACAAGGTCGGTAACCTCCTGTCCTCCGACGTGTTCTACAACGCCGATCCCAACTTCAACAACGGTTGGTACAAGATGGGCGTTCTGGGCGTCGAAATGGAAGCCGCCGCGTTGTATATGAACGCCGCTGCCGCAGGCAAGAAAGCGCTTGCCATCTGCACCGTGTCCGACCACATCCTGCGCGGTGAGGCGCTGGACGCGGATGCCCGTCAGAACAGCTTTACGGATATGATGACCATCGCCCTCAACGTGGCGACCTCGGTGTAAGACTATGAAACGAGTATTTTTGATTGTTCTCGATTCCTTTGGAATCGGTGCGGCGCCTGACGCCGCCGACTTCGGCGATGCCGGAGCCAACACCCTCGCCGGCATTCACGCCTGCGGAAAATTGCATATGCCCCATATGACCGCGATGGGCTTCGGCAACATCGACGGTGTGGAGGTTATCGAAAAGACCGACTCCCCCACCGCCACCGTCGCCCGTATCCGCGAAAAAAGCCCCGGTAAGGATACCACCATCGGTCACTGGGAGATCGCCGGACTGGTGTCCGAGGCGCCGATGCCGACCTATCCCGACGGCTTCCCTCCCGAAGTCATCGACGCCTTTGAGGCGGCGACCGGCTACGGCACCATCTGCAATCGTCCCTACTCCGGCACCGACGTCATCCGTGATTTCGGTGAGGAGCATCTGAAGACCCGTAAGCTGATCGTCTATACCTCGGCGGACAGCGTCTTCCAGATCGCCGCGCACGAGGAGCTTGTCCCGCTGGAGGAGCTGTACCGCCTCTGCCGCATCGCCCGTGAGCTGCTGCAGGGCAAGCACGGCGTCGGTCGCGTCATTGCGCGTCCGTTCGTCGGTACCTGCTCGGCGGATTTCAAGCGTACCGCCAACCGTCGCGATTTCTCGCTGGTGCCGCCGAAGGCCACCGTCCTCAATCGCTTGAGCGACGCCGGCTACGACGTCATCGGTGTCGGCAAGATCGGCGATATTTTCTCGATGGCAGGCATCACCGAGACCCATCCCACCCACGGCAACGCCGAGGGGATGGCGGTATCGGCGGAGCTGGCCGACAAGGACTTTAACGGTCTGTGCTTTATCAATCTGGTGGATTTCGATATGCTGTACGGTCACCGTCAGGATGCGGAGGGCTACGCCACCGCCATCAGCGCGTTTGACCGTTGGCTGGGGGATTTCCTCGGCAAGCTTCAGGAGGACGACGCCCTCATCATCACCGCCGACCACGGCTGTGACCCCACCGACAACAGCACCGACCACACCCGCGAATACGTACCGCTCGTGGCGGTGGGCAACACGGTACGACCTGTTAACCTGGGAACCCGTACCACGTTTGCCGATGTTGCCGCTACTGTGGCAGAGTATCTGGATGTTTCCTTTGCCGGTGCAGGACAGAGTT
>JAFOFS010000272.1 GCA_017387165.1 Clostridia bacterium | reverse complement strand
TGACGTGTTGTTTTCACTTGCAGAGGTGTTATTTGATGAAGCAGCTGCCGCTTGGGTGGTGGGAACCACCGTAGCAGGAGCAGTCGTCGCTGCTTCTGTTGCCGGCGCTTCGTCAGGTGTTGCCGCTTCGTCGGCAGTCGCAGCGTTCACGTTTTCGGTGACGGCAACCGTTTCCTCTGTTGTGCTTTCCTCCGCGGATTTTTGACAGGCGGTAAAGGAAGCCGCCAGCAGGATCATGAATAGTATAGCAGATAATTTCTTTAACATTCCAATTCCTCCGTTCTGTTTGATTTACCGGCAGTATAGTACGTTATGCTTAAATCAAGCTGAAATAAAAACATTTTTTGTTTTAAGGAGTCTTTAAGCATGGTTTTTTATACTATAGAAAAAGGGGAGACGGCATATGCATATTTTGATCGTGGAGGATCAGTTCAGCCTTGCCGACGCGATGAAGGCTGCGCTGGAAAAGGAAAAATTTACGGTAGCGATCGCTGCCGACGGAGAGCACGGAGAGGACGAGGCGCTGTCGGGCGTGTATGATTTGATCATCTTGGACGTCATGCTGCCGGGTAAAAACGGCTTTGAGATACTTCATTCCGTTAAATCCGAAACGGATACGCCGGTGATCATGGTGACGGTAAAGGGCGAGATCGAGGACAAACTCAACGGCTTGGAGCACGGCGCCGACGACTATTGCGGCGGCGACGGTTGACGATGCTTCGACCGTGGGTGTGACTGCCGAGCAGAGCGCGGTGCTGACCTTTTCTGACAGCGGCATTACCGAAACGTCCGCAGGCAGCGGCTACACCATCGACGGCACTACGCTGACCATCACCACGGCAGGCACTTACCGCATCAGCGGTTCCTGCTCCGAGGGCGCGGTTATTGTCGGCAAAGGGCTGAGCACCGTCACGCTGGTTCTGGATAACCTGACGCTTGCTTCTTCAACGACGGCGCCGATCGTCGTGAAAAAGTCGGCGACCGCCAACATCCATCTTGTCGGCACTTCCACCCTGACCGACAACGAAGATCCAGCAAACGAAACGTCCACTGACACCACCATTGCCGAAGCGTTTGAGGGTGCGGCGATCAAGGTGAAAAGCGGATCGACCGTGACCTTCTGCGGCGACGGCGATTTGAACGTGGTCGCCAACGCGAAGAACGGTATCAAGGGCGGCGCGACTGCTTCGCTTATCTTTAACCAGAGTGGCACGATCAACGTCAGCGGCAATGCGAAGGTTTACGGCGCAACGACTGCCGGCGCAGCAGTTAACAACGGCATCGCCTGCGACGGCAGTCTGATTTTCAATCAGGGAACGTATGTCATCAAAGCCGCGAACGACGGCATCAAGAGTGCTCCCGACGCGACGGACGAGACCGCAGGAACGGTGATCGACACCGAATCCGCAGGCACCGTCACCATCAACGGCGGTACCTTTGATTTGGATGTGGACGGCGACGGCATTCAAGCGGACACCGCGCTGAACATCAACGGCGGCGCCTTTGATATTCAAACGTGGAAGGGCTACAGCGTATGGAACGATACCCTCGCCAACACATACAGCTGCAAGGGCTTGAAGGCTTCCGGCGACCGCGCCGAGGAAGCAGGGCTGGAGCCTGCCCTCACCATCACCGGAGGCACCTTTACGCTGAACACAGGCGACGACGCGGTGCATTCCGACGCATACGCTACTGTGACCGGCGGCACCTTCACCATCCGGACAGGCGACGACGGTATGCACGCGGACACTTCTTTAACGATCGGCACATAAAACGGCTATGAGCACGATCCCGATATCACCAGCAACAGCTCTTACGAGGGCTTAGAGGGTGGCACAGTCTACATCTATTCCGGACGAGCCTATGTAGTTGCAAGCGACGACGGCGTGAACGCGGCAGGCGGCAGCAGCAGCGGAACCGATCCCGGCGCAGGCGGCGGCAACACCTTTAATCCCGGCGGTCGTCCCGGCGGTCCCGGCGGCGGTGGCTTTAATCCCGGCGGCGGTTCATCTGCGACAACAGGCAATTACAACATCTATATCTATGGCGGCGATCTGTATGTCAACTGCGACGGCGACGGACTTGATTCCAACGGCGGACTCTATCTGTACGGCGGCACACAAGCGGTGTTCAGCATGAGATCCGGCGGCGACAACTCCGCGATCGACGCGGACGGCACCGTTTCCATTCAAGGCGCTTCCGTTTTCACCGTAGGCACCACCGGTATGGACGGCTCCGCACAATCCGGCTGGTTCGGCAGCAACCAAAAGTATTACGCGAGCAAAACAAGCTACAGCGCAGGCAAAATCATCAACAGCAAGGCAGGCAGCAACGGCAGCGTCGTGTTCAGCTATGCGCTCCCAAAAGCCGTCAACTACATCATGGCTTCCTATCCGTCAACGGTTTCTGCCAATACGCCTTCCTTTGCGACCGCGACAAGCGTGAACGCGTGCAAGGGCGGTTCGTGGAGCCACACTTGGAATAGCGGCTCCGTTTCCAACGGCGTCATTACCTACACCTGCACCAAATGCGGCGCAACCGAAAAACAGACGGTTCCTGCGACGGTTTCTGTTGCAGCCTGCGACCATTCGGTGGATCAGGAAGCCGTTGCGGACGAAGGCTACACGATCTCCTTTGCAGGCGACAGCGGCGTAAGCCGTGCCGCATCAAAAAACCGATTCGTTTCCCGTGTCGTCGGGGCGGATGCGGTGCAGACGATTGTCTGTCGTGGTGTAGTAAAGGTGATCTTCACCAAAGATATACAGACCGATGGCAGAGCTGTTGATATGCAGCACAAATCGTATGATACGATTATACACGATAACACCTATAAATTCAATGATCACGCTATTTTCATCGAATATGATCCTTTCCCGCACGATCACGGACCTGTAAATGTCATGAGATCGTACCCGGGCGAGTGCGCAATCATTGCGCGCATTCGTTTTACAAAACGGCGGTAAAAATCGGTCGCAATAAAGATGTTGCTGCGTATGATCTCCAATTCCTCTTCACGT
>JAFOFS010000271.1 GCA_017387165.1 Clostridia bacterium | reverse complement strand
GTGAACACGGGGATAAGCGCCAGCAGCATACACAGCGCCGCCAGCAACGAGATCAGTTTGTAGGAAAATTTAGTTTTCATTCTCTGTCCCCTCCTCTCAAGCATCGTCGCCGTATTGCTCGGCGTCCAAATCTGCATCTTGCGCCGCGTCATAGTCGCCGTACGGAAGAACTTCCGTAGACGGGGTGATGACGCCGTCCCCCGTCGCGATCTCCGAAAGCCGATACAACAGCAGTTCAGGAGATTCATATTTCTTATTCATTGCACTCTCCCTTTCTGCTTAGAAGTTGTCGGTCACGACGTTGTCTTTCTGGTTGCCCAGCGTATCCACCACGTACTTGTCGGATTCGACGCTGTACAGGTACATCGCCTTGCAGATGGCGGCATCCTTGCTGCCGGCGCGGATGGCGCTGTACATAAACGAGCGGGCGCTGACGTCTGCCTGCGCATCGCCAACCTGCACGACGAAGCGCGCACTGAGGCTGGAAGCACCGATGTTCGGAATGCAGACTTGCATCATACGCTGGCCGTTGGTGGTGGTCAGGAACGATTTGACACCTGCGACCGCTTCGCCGCCGCAAGTGACGGTCACGGGGTAATCCGTATACGCCGCATCCGACGGCACACGGAAGAAGGTGTACAGCGTCGTTTCGGAGCCGAGCAGCATCTGATAGCCATAGAAGCTGACCGAAGCGCTGTCGGTCACCACCGCACGGTCGGCACTCAGCATATCCGCGGTAACCGCCTCCACGCGAGACTTGAAGTCGTCGGGCAGAATGGTGTTGGCAGGATCGGTCGGAGCGCCGAATTTCGTCGCATAGGTCGCCTGCAGAGCCGCGCCGTAGTTGACAGTCGCCACCACCGTATCGGTTGCGCTGAGATTGGTCCAATCCTTCTGCGCCAGCGAAGTCGCAGCATAATCACGCACCGAGTACGTCTGGGTGACCGTGGTGCTGCCGTCCAGCAACGTGGCGGTGATGGTCTGGGTCATCTGCACCGTACCGACCGTACAGGGGAAGCTGTACACGCCGCCGCCGATCGCAGTCGCCTCGGACACAAACACCGTCTGGTGAATCTCGGACGGATCGCCACCGAGATTAAAATTCATACGAGCATTGGTCGGGTTGGCGACCTGCGCATAGAAATTGACCGTCAGCTTACCGCCAAGAGTCACCGTCGCCCCCAAGAACTGAGTAGACGCTGCCTGCGCCACCGTCACCGAGCTGCAAAACAGCACCAGCAACAAAGTCACGCTCAGAAGAAAGCTGATCATCTTGGATGTTTTCTTCATAAGAATACCTCCTCTTTTTTCGAACGCATCAGCCGCTTTAAGAGCCAATACGCCTAATATACGATTGTATCATAACAGACTTTTCGGTCGGTGACTTGCTATTTTATATGAAAATTGCTTTTTTTTATAAACTTTTTAAATTTTATCGAAAAATTCGCAAAAAATATCGCCGCTTCCAAAAAAGCGGCGATGTTATTATACCTTATTTGTTATTTAAGGCCGAGTTCTTCCATACCGACGAGGCGGATGTTGTGCGCGGTCAAAGCCGCTTCATCCGACACGCGAAGCACCATATAGGCGCGACCCTCGCGGTGGGTAAACAGCGAGTACATATACTCGACGTCCACCGACGCATCCGCAAGCACACGCAGGAAGGTGGCGAGACCGCCCGGCTGATCGGGAACCTCTACCGCACACACGGGGGTCATCGACAGGATCACGCCTGCCGCCAAAAGCACCGAGCTGGCTTTCTGCGAATCGTCCACGATCATACGAGCGAGGCCGTAGTCAGAAGTCTCCGCAATGGAAATGGCGCGAATGTCGATGCCGTTGTTTGCCAGCAGCTCCGTAATCTCCGCCAGCTGACCCGAACGGTTTTCCAAAAAGACCGAGATCTGATGAATGCTCATAGCTCTTCCCTCCCGTTAAATCTTACGTTTGTCAATGACGCGAACCGCTTTGCCTTCGCTGCGGGTGATGGACTTGGGGGCGACCAGCTTGACCTTGGCGGCAATGCCAAGC
>JAFOFS010000270.1 GCA_017387165.1 Clostridia bacterium | reverse complement strand
GTGCTCGGTCTGGTGATCGGTATCGTCATCGGTACGGTCATCGCCGCCGTTCGTGTGATGCCGAAGTACCGCCTTGTACCGCGTATTCTGGACGGTATCTGCAGCGTGTACGTTGCGTTTTTCCGCGGTACGCCGATGGTGGTGCAGCTGCTGGTGTTTTACTACGTGCTGTTTCCGCTGATGGGGATCAATATGACCTCGGTATCGGTGTCCATTTTGGTGTTCGGTCTCAACAGCGGCGCCTACATTTCGGAAATTATGCGCGGCGGTATCCTCTCGGTCGATCCCGGCCAGATGGAGGGCGGCCGTGCGATGGGTCTGAGCTTCGCGGCGACCATGATGAAGATCGTCATTCCGCAGGCGGTGAAAAACATTCTGCCGACTCTCGGCAACGAGTTTATCACCCTCATCAAGGAAACCTCCATCGTCAGCTTCGTCGGTGCGACCGACCTGTACAAGGCGTTTAACGTGATGGGTACCAACACCTATGAGTTTATGGTGCCGTATCTGGCGATGGCGCTCATCTACATCGTGATGGTGCTGTTCATCACCCTGCTCATCAAACTGATGGAAAGGAGATTGAGAAAAAGTGATAAGAGTCTGTAATCTCCACAAAAGCTTTGGTGAACTGAAGGTCTTAAACGGTATCGATCTCACCATCGAAAAGGGCGAGATCGTGGTCATTCTCGGTCCCTCCGGCTCGGGTAAGAGCACGCTGCTCCGCTGCCTCAACTGTATGGAGGATCCGACCTCGGGCGAGGTGTGGTTCCACGACGTCAACCTGGCGGATATGAAGGTGGATATCAACGTCCACCGCCAGAAGATGTGTATGGTGTTCCAGCACTTCAATCTTTTCAACAACAAGACGGTGCTGCAAAATCTGACCTTGGCGCCCATCTACGTGGCGAAGAAAGCGGATCGCAAGGCGCGCCTGCGGAAGCTGTTCAAGCGTCCGTACGAGGCGGCGGATATCCGCTCGGCCAAGGAGATCAAGGCGTCGGCCGAGGAAAAGGCAATGGAACTGCTGGCGAAGGTCGGTCTGCAGGAAAAGGCGGGCGAGTACCCGTCCAAGCTCTCCGGCGGTCAGAAGCAGCGCGTCGCCATCGTGCGTGCGCTGGCGATGGAGCCGGACGTGATGCTGTTTGACGAGCCGACCTCGGCGCTTGACCCCGAAATGGTGGGTGAGGTGCTGGAGGTTATGAAGGAACTGGCGCACGAGGGAATGACCATGGTGGTGGTCACCCACGAAATGGGCTTTGCCCGTGAGGTGGCGTCCCGTGTGCTGTTTATCGACGAGGGCATCATTATGGAGGAGGGCACCCCCGAGCAGGTGTTCAACCATCCGCAGCACCCCCGTACGCAGCTTTTCCTTTCCAAGGTTTTGTAAAAACAAACAAGCCATTCCGCGTTTGCGGAATGGCTTGTATTTTTGTGTGCGATGTGATAAGATGGATTAGGCCTTGCCGACCGAGCCGAACATCTCCATCTTTTCCTTGACCTTGTCCACGATGGCAGCGGCGCCGTCCGCAAGCAGCTTACGGGGATCGAAGCCCTTGCCGGAGAGATCCTTGCCTGCTTCGATATACTTACGGGTCGCCTCAGCGAACACCAGCTGGCACTCGGTGTTGACGTTGACCTTCGCCACGCCCAGACCGATCGCCTTGTGCACCATCTCGTCCGGGATACCGGTGCCGCCATGCAGCACCAGCGGCATCTCGCCGACCTTTTCCTTGATGGCGGCCAGCGTCTCGAAGGACAGACCGGCCCAGTTTTCCGGATACTTGCCGTGGATGTTGCCGATACCGGCAGCGAGCATATCCACGCCGAGATCCGCGATCATCTTGCACTCGTTCGGATCGGCGCACTCACCGGCGCCGACAACGCCGTCTTCCTCGCCGCCGATGGAGCCGACCTCGGCCTCCAGCGACAGACCGAGCTGATGCGCCACGTGGACGAGCTCGGTGGTCTTGGCGATGTTTTCTTCGATCGGATAATGCGAGCCGTCGAACATGATGGACGAGAAGCCCGCCTTGATGCACTGATAGCACTGCTCATAGGTGCCGTGATCGAGGTGCAGAGCCACCGGAACGGTGATCTTCATATCCTCCATCATCGCTTTCACCATCGCCGCGACGGTGCCGAAGCCGGTCATATACTTACCGGCGCCGGCCGACACGCCGAGGATCACCGGCGACTGGCATTCCTGTGCGGCCTTCAGCACGCACTTGGTCCATTCCAGGTTGTTGATGTTGAACTGACCGACGGCATAATGGCCCTCGACAGCCTTTTGGAGCATTTCGGTTGCGGAAACTAACATATTGACTACCTCCGTTAGAAAGATACAGGAACTTTGTCCACAGGTTATTATACTCTGTGAAAACGGAAAATGCAAGGCATTCCGCCAAAAAAAGAGAGGAGATTTCCCACAATGGATCACATTTATATTGAAGGACTCCGCGTTTTTGCTTATCACGGCGTTTTTTCGCAGGAAAAACGGGACGGGCAGGAGTTTGTGCTGGATCTCACGCTGGGGTTGGATCTGACCTGCGCAGGGGAAACCGATCGACTGGAGGATACCCTCAACTATGCGCAGGCGGTGGAAACCGCCGTCGGGGCGATGACCGCCGCGTCCTACGACCTGATCGAACGTGCCGCGTCCGCGGTGGCGCAGGCGCTGCTGGGGACATTTCCCTCGCTGTGCGAGGTGACGGTGCGGCTGTCCAAACCGCACGCTCCGGTCGATGCGACCTTCCGCAACATTGCGGTGGAGATCACGCGTACACGCACGAAATAAAAAAGCAGTCCCGCATGGGACTGCTTTTTTTATTCTTCTCCGCAAAGAGCCAGAATGGCGTGGGCGTAGATGGCGGCGCAGCGCAGCAGCGCGTCGATCGGGATAAACTCGTCGGGTGCGTGCATATTGTACTCCTCATCGGGGAATTCCGGACCGAACGCCACACCGTTTTCGGTGTCGTGGACGTAGGTGCCGCCGCCGATGGCAAGGCACTCGCCCTTCTGTCCCGTTTGCTCCTCGTACACACGCAGAAGCGTCTGCACGAACGCCCCGTTGCTGTCCACGTAATGCGGCGGTACGCCGTCGGAACGGCAGTCCAGCCCCTCCGCCTCCACCTGACAACGCAGTGCGGCGGCAAGCCCCTCCACCGTTTCGCTGACAGGGAAGCGGCAATCCATTTCCGCTATCAGTTCGCCGCTTTCCGCGAGATGACAGGTATCCAGCGAGGCGGTCAACGCGCCCGAAATCGTATCGGCGCAGGCAATGCCTGCCGCCACGCCGGCCGTGTCGCCGTGCGGAAACAGACGGGACAACGCGCGCAACGGCTCGTGTGCGCCGCGCAGCCGTGACACCACCGCCAGCAACGCGGTCAAGGCGTTGCATCCCTTGTCGGGGGTGGAACCGTGCGCCGCCGCGCCGTAGGCGGTGAGAACCGCCTCCTCGCCGTCGGTCAGCTCGTAACGGACGCCGTCAAACGCGCACGCCGCCAACGCCGACTCCACCTCGTCGGCGGTGTAGCCGCAGAGCACGGCGGTCGCCTCGGCAGGCACAGCGTTGATGACCGAGCCGGCATCCAGCCGCTTGACCCGCGGCAGGGTGTCGGTCGGGACGGTGGCGGAAAAAGCGGAGGGCAACCGCCCTTTTTCGATGTTGATGACGGGGAAATTGCCGTCGGGGGTGAACAGCATCGGCGGAAACGCCTGCTGCTGTTGATAATACACCATATCCGCGCCGCCGATCTCCTCACAGCAGCCGACGATCAGCCGCACGTTGTGTGCCATCGGCAGACCCAATTCCTTGATCGCACGCATGGCGTACAGCACCGCCAGCGTCGGACCTTTATCGTCAATGGCGCCGCGCCCGTAGGCTCGTCCGTCGCGGATATCCAGCGTAAACGGCGGTGTGGTCCACCCGCTTGCCGGAGCGGGAACGACGTCCAGATGCCCGAGAATGCCGAGGGTCGGCTCTCCGTCGGTCAATTCAACGGTGCCGGCCTGATATCCGAAATTGCGGGTAGCCATACCGAATTTTTCGCCCAGCGCCAGCGTCGCGTCCAGACACGCCGCCACCGCCTGACCGTAGGGATACGTCCCGTCGGTCGGCACGGCCACGCTTTCGTATGCAACCAGATCGGCCAGATCGGCCAGCAGCTCCTCGCGGTGCTGTTCCAGCCATTCGTTGATTCGTTCTTTCATTGCAGACACCTCACCAAATATACGGCAGCAGCCGATATTTCACCTTATTTTTGTACGCGGCGTAGCCTTCCAGCTCCGCCGTCAGGACTTTTTCCTCATTCAGCAGACGAACGACCACCACCGCGACGTACGGCAGGAAGC
>JAFOFS010000269.1 GCA_017387165.1 Clostridia bacterium | reverse complement strand
GGTGACCTCGTCGCCACCCAGTATACGATGGGGACACTGGAACGCCTCGGCCTGCTCAAAATGGACTTTTTGGGCTTGTCCAACCTGTCCATTATCGAGGAGGCGGAGCGCCTCATTCGCCGGCACACCCCGTCCTTTGATATGGAGAAAATTCCGTCCGATGACCCTGCCGTGTACGCGATGCTGACGGCAGGGAACTGCGAGGGCGTGTTCCAGCTGGAATCGGCCGGTATGCGCCGCCTGCTGGCACAGATGAAGCCGCAAAATCTGGAAGATCTCATCGCGGCCATCTCGTTGTACCGCCCCGGTCCGATGGATTCCATTCCGGCCTATATCCGCAACCGCCAAAATCCGTCGCAGATGAAGATGGCGCATCCGCTGCTGGAGCCGATTCTCGGCGTCACCTGCGGCGTGGCGATCTATCAGGAACAGGTGATGCGGATCTTCCGTGACCTGGCCGGCTATTCGCTCGGTCGAGCGGATATCGTCCGCCGTGCGATGTCCAAGAAAAAGCACGACGTAATGGAAAAGGAACGCGCCGTGTTCATCCACGGCCTGACCGACGAAAACGGCGCCGTGCTGGTGGACGGCTGCGTTCGCCGCGGCGTGCCTGCGGCGGTGGCCGACCGTCTGTTTGACGACCTCACCGCCTTTGCGTCTTACGCCTTTAACAAATCTCACGCCGCCTGCTACGCGGTGGTGTCCTATCGCACCGCCTATCTCAAATGCCACTACCCGAAGGAGTATATGGCGGCGCTGCTCACCGATGCGCTGATGAAGGGCAAGGTGGTGCAGTATATCGCGGAATGCGGTCGCATCGGTCTGTCGGTGCTGCCGCCGACCGTCAACGAGAGCTATCCCGATTTCTCGGTAGAAGGGGAGCACCTGCGCTACGGTCTGCTGGCGGTCAAGAACATCGGCCGCGCCGCGCTGGAGCGTCTGGTATGGGAACGGGAGCAAAACGGTCCGTTCACCTCCTTCCAATCCTTCATCCGTCGCATGATCCCGTATACCGAATTCAACCGCCGTGCGCTGGAAAGCCTCATCAAGTGCGGCGCGCTGGACGGTCTCGGCGCCAATCGCCGCCAGATGCTGGAAAACTACATTTTCATCGCGGATGCGGTGGAGGACAACCACCGCCGCAATATCGAAGGTCAGCTCGGGCTGTTTGACGATCCCGAGCAGAGCGAAATGACCGATCCGCCGCTTCCCGAACGGGAGGACTATCCGCTTCCCGAACGGCTGAATATGGAAAAGGAAGTGACCGGCCTGTACCTGTCCGGTCATCCGTTGGCGGCGTATCAGCGCTATTACGACGATCTGCGTCTGATGCCCTCGTCGGTGCTGTCGGAGGAAGAAACCGACCACGACGGCAAGCCGATGACCCTGCTGTGTCTGGTGTCCTCGCTGCGTACCCGTACCACCAAGCAAAACGCCATGATGGCGACGGCGACGCTGGAGGATTATTACGGCTCGGTAGAGGCGCTGATTTTCCCCAAGCAGTTTGAACAGTACGGCAGCTTGCTGCGCGGTGAGCAGCCGCTGCTGATCGGCGGTCGTATCAGCGTCCGCGAGGACGAAGCACCCAAGCTGCGCGTGGAAACGGTGTGTCCGCTGCCTCCGCAGGGACAGCCGCTGCCTGCCGCGGCGTTTGTCGGCGGAGGGGTCAATCGCCCGTCCGCCCCCCGATCGTCCGCTCCGCCGCCGGTGCGGACGCCGACCGCCCCGACCGACGTCCCCAGCCCGCACCACGGTCTGTACCTGCGTCTGCCGAATATGACGGGGGAGGAGTGGCTGCGGATCCAACCCGTTTTGCAGCTGTTTGACGGTGACGAGCCGCTGTATATTCGCTGCACCGACACGGGTAAACTGGTGCGTGCGCCGCAGAGCCGCTTCGTGCAGCCGGCGCCGGCATTGATCGAAGAGCTCGGACGCTTGCTCGGCAAGGAAAACGTTGCCTTGGTTAAATGAGCGAAATATTCGCAGAATAATGCTGTGACCCCCTTGAATTCAAAAAAATTTAATGCTATAATATCGCAGAAAGCTACCCTTAGGAGAGGTGTATCAAGATGGCAATTAAGAAAATCGGTGTACTCACCAGCGGCGGCGATGCCCCCGGTATGAACGCGGCAATCCGCGCGGTGGTGCGTACGGCCTTAAATCGCGGCATGGAAGTGGTCGGCGTGTACGGCGGCTACGACGGTCTTATCAACGGCGACATCCGCCCGATGAACCTCCGCAGCGTATCCAATATCATCAACCGCGGCGGCACGATGCTGTACTCCGCGCGCAGCCCCGAATTCCGTACCGAAGCCGGTATGCAAAAGGCGATCAGCCAGTGCCTGAAGCACGAGATCGAGGGTCTGGTGGTCATCGGCGGCGACGGCTCGTTCCGCGGCGCACAGGATCTGACCCGTCGCGGCTTCCCCTGCATCGGCATTCCGGCGACCATCGACAACGATATTTCCTGCTGCGAGCACACCATCGGCTACGATACGGCGCTCAACACCTGTATGGATCTGTGCGACAAGCTTCGCGACACCATGGCGTCCCACGGTCGCTGCAGCGTCGTCGAAGTGATGGGTCGTCACGCCGGTTATATTGCGCTGAACGTCGGCATTGCGGTCGGTGCTACCGGCATCGTTCTTCCGGAAGTGGAATACGATTTCGAGCGTGACGTGATCGGCCGCATCGAGTCGGCTCGTGCCACCGGTAAAAACGATTTTATCATCGTTGTGGCGGAGGGCATCGGCCGCGTCGAGGAGATCGCCAAGGAGATCCAGAAGCGCACCGGCATCCACAGCCGCGCCTCCATCCTCGGTCACGTGCAGCGCGGCGGCGCGCCGACGCTGTTTGACCGCGTGCTGGCCTCCCGCCTTGGCTCCCGTGCTGTCGATCTGCTGCTGGAGGGTAAGTCCAACCGCGTCGTGGCGGAGCAGAACGGCGATATTCTCGACTTTGATATCGAGGATGCGCTGGCAATGAAGAAAACGCTGGATATGGATCTGTACAATATGGCGTTGGAAATTTCCATTTAAAAATAAAGAGTCCTCTGTCAGTTTGTCAGAGGACTTTTGTCATAGGAGAAGATTAGGATGAAACCGAAGACGTTTGGCGTTATGTTGGATTGCTCCCGTAATGCGGTGATGCGTCCCGAAAAGGTGAAAGAATTTGCCGCGTTGATCAAATCGATGGGCTACAATATGCTGCAGCTGTATACCGAGGACACCTACGAAGTGGAAGGTGAGCCGTATTTCGGTTATATGCGTGGTCGCTACACCATCGAGGAAATGAAGGATATGGACGCCTACTGCCAAAGCATCGGCGTCGAGCTGATTCCCTGCATTCAGGTGCTGGCGCACCTCGGTCACCTGCCTCGCTGGGAGGACTTTTTCCGGCATATGGATTGCCGTGACGTGCTGCTGGTGGGCGACCCTCGCGTGTACGAGCTGATCGACCGCATGTTCGCCACCCTCTCCAAATGCTTCACCACCCGCCGCATCCATATCGGTATGGACGAGGCGTTTTACCTCGGCTTCGGCCGCTATATTCAGCAACACGGCTTCCGCAACCGCAGCGAGATTTTGCTGGAACACCTGAATAAGGTGAAGGAGCTGGCGGATAAGCACGGACTGCAGCCGATGATGTGGAGCGATATGTTCTTCCATCTCGTGCACGGTAACCGCAACGATGCCGATGTCGAAAAGGGCTTGCCGCAAGAGGTGATCGATGCGGTGCCGCAGGGAGTGGATCTGGTCTACTGGGACTACTACTCCACCGAGATTGAGCATTACAACCGCCAGTTTGCGGCTCACCGCCAGTTTGTCAACAACAAGACGGTGTTTGCCGGCGGTATCTGGACCTGGACCGGCTACGCGCCCAACCTCCGCTATTCGATGAATTCCACCGAGGCGGCGATGCGCAGCTGCGTGGAAAACGGCATCGACGAGATCTTCCTCACCATGTGGGGTGACGACGGTAAGGATTGCTCGTATTTCAGCGCCCTGCCGCTGCTGTTTGCCGCGTCCGAGATGGTGGAGGGCAACTTCGACCATGAGGATATTGCCGCGAAGTTTGAGCAGAAATTCGGCTATTCCTTCGCGGAATTTATGGAGCTGGAGGCCGGTAACATCCAAAACGACGAGATCACCATCTCCAACCCCTGCAAGTACATTCTGTTTAACGATCCGTTCCTCGGCCTGTTCGACTACACCATGCACGATGGGGTCAAGCCGCTGTATGCGGCGGCCGCCAAGCGCCTTGCCGCTTCGGTGAACGGTCGTCAGTACGACTATCTGTTCGATTTTGAGGCCAAGCTGCTCACCCTGCTGACCAACAAGTGCGATTTCGGCATCCGCCTGCGCGCAGCGTACGCCAAAGGCGATAAGGCCGCTATGCAGCAGATGCATGACGTGGATTTCCCGCAGATGATCGCCGATGCGGAAATGGTGTACACCGCGTTCCGCAAGCTGTGGCTGTATGAAAACAAGGCGTTCGGTCTGGAGGTGCAGGAGATGCGCTTCGGACAACTGCTGCTCCGCCTGCGCAGCTGCGCCGAGCGCCTGCAGGATTACCTCGACGGCGTCATTCCCTGCATCGAGGAACTGGAGGAAAAACAGCTGCTCGGTCACTACGAGATGGAAGGTAAGCCGGAGTGCTTCAACGCTTATCTGCAGATTATTTCCACTTGTGCCGATGCTTGCAGCCCGTAAGACTTGCATTTTTTCGATGGATCGTGTATAATGAGTACGATCGACCTGCACGTGATCAATTTCAAAGGAGAGATAGAGATGAAAAAGTTTCTTGTTTTGTTTTTTGTGCTCGGCATTTTGCTGACGGTCGTGGCCTGTAAGACCAACGACGGCGGCGAGGATGTGGGCACCACCACCACGACCACCACCAGCCCGTATGAGAATCCGGATACGGTTGCCAGCATTTGGGATGACTGGATGGGCGAAGGCGACGGTGAGGGCGACAACATTCAGCTTGAGGTTGCTTCTACCACCACCACCGCTTCCACCACCACGACCACCCTCGGCTACACCACCGGTACCGGCGCGGATGCGTCCACCGGTCACGTGACCGTGACTACCGATGACGGTACGGTCGTGACCACCGACGGCGGCGAGCCGGTGACCAGCGTCGTGTCCACCACGACCACCGAGTCCACCGAAACGACCACCACCACGATGCCGGAATACTTCCCCGGCGTCTATTGATTCCGTAAAACCAAAAAACTCCCGATGCTCACGCATCGGGAGTTTTTTTATTCGTGATCGCTTGGTTATGCCATCATATCCACACGGCTGCTCACCAATTCGTCACCGCCCGTTTCACTCGGATCGGGGAATTCATAAATAGCGGCTTCTGCTTTCATTGTGTTCAGTAACTGCGTATTGACGGTGCTGGCATTCATTTTGCCGAGCTTGTATTCCATAAAGAGATTTTCACCGTCTGCGGTGATTTCCACGCGCATACCGGAGAACTGACCGTCAACAATCGCAAACTCCATTTCCGCTTTGAAGGTGTCCTCATCGTAATCTTTGAACGCGTCATTCATTTCGCTGACCAGTTCGTTATAATCGCTTTCGTTGACGAAGACCGGCTTTACTTCCTCAAGGATTGCCTTGTAAAGTTTGTCCAATTTGGGCGAGAAGGTATAGACAACGGTGTTACCCTCTTTTTTGATGTTCATCCCCAGATTGGCCTTGAGCCATTCTTCCTTTTCCAGACAGTCAAACAACTTTTGGGCGGTCGGAACAACCTGATCGAGCTTGATATACTCAGCGGCTTCCTCAGAAGTTCCCGGTTCAATACTATCCAGGAAAGCGGCAAGATCAAACGTGTTTTCTTGCAGATCTTTGATTGCTTTTTGAATGATGTCCAGCAGTTCCTTTTGCTCGGCATTTTCCGGTAAATCGGCCATTGCATTGGCGTAGTCCACCAAATCCTCCCAACGCACGCCAACGGTTTGCTTGGCGCCTTGCGAGGGGATGAACAAGCTGGCATAACCGACTTTATCCAGCACACCGAAGGAAATATCGACCTCCTCCTGCAATCCTAACAAGGCAGGATCAAGGTCAACGCTGCCCGAAATAGCCATTTGTTTGGCATCCACAACGGCATTAAGCGTGGCAATGACGTCGGTGGGAAGGCTGGCGCTGTCGGTAAATGCCGTGCCGCCGACCGATAATTCAAGGGTGAAATTTTCGGCATCCTCTAAAGCGGCGACGCCGTTTGACAATTGCTTCAGCGGTCCCTTGAATAAGGCAACCTCTTCTTCGGGAGCATTGTTTCCCTCTTGGCTGTTACCGTTGTCGTTTCCGCCACCGTTGGCAGACGGCTTTTCGCCGCAACCGACCAGCAACAGGCACAGCATACAGATGGCAAAAAGTACCGCTAAAAATTTTTTCATTTTTTTCCACTCCTTTTTGTTTAACGGTGTGTAGGGCTTCTTATCAAAAGTATAACAAATTCGTCCGTATTTGTCAATTCAATTTTCGCACAGCACCCGTCTTGCCGCGGCGGCGAGATAGAACGAACCGCCGATAATGAGGGGGAGATTATGGGTGTCGGCGTACTGACGGGCAGCGACCACCGCTTGTGAGATGTCGGGGATGATCGCGGCGTCATCGTAATGGGTCGCCAGCGCCGCCGCAGCGAGTGCCCGATCGGGATGATCGGGTGTACAGCAAAAAACCTTTACGCAGTGGGGCTGCAGGATGCGTGCGTACGCCGCAACGTCCTTGTCCGCCAGCATCCCGACCAACAGCACGACCCCCGTATGTCCCCATAAAGTGTTGATTTGCGCGGCCAAAGCCTCCGCCGCCTGCGGATTGTGCCCCCCATCCAGCAGAATATGCTCTCGGATACGCTCCTGTCGGCAGGGAAGGGCGAGATGCGCCAAGCCGTTTGCAATCTGATCTTCTGTAAAGGTAAATCCCTTTTCGGATAACGCGGACAGCGTTTCCAGGGCAGTTTGCGCATTTTTTTGCTGATGAGCGCCGCTCATCCCCAGCGGCGGCACCTGTCTGCCGCTTGCCGGTACCCGAACGGTCAGCCCTTGCGCGGCTGCATAACCAAAAAGTACCCCCAAAGCCTCGGGAGATTGCTCGGGGGAACTGACCACCGCGCAGGGCGCTTTGATGATGCCGGCTTTCTGCGCCGCGATTTCTTCCACCGTTTCCCCGAGCAGACGGGTGTGGTCAAGTGAGATGGGGGTGAATACCGCGCATAAGGGAGCAGGGAAGACGTTGGTGGCGTCCTCGGCGCCGCCGAGACCGCATTCGATCACCGCGAGCTCCACCCGTTCCCGAGCAAACCAGACGAGGGTGAGCAGGGTGACGAATTCGAATTCGGTGAGATCCCCTGCCGCCGCGGCAAGCTCCGCGGTCAGGGAGGCAAACGCCTCTTCCGGAATGGGACGCCCGTTGATGGTGATGGTATCCGCCGTCGTCGTGACCGCAGGAGAGGTGTACAACCCCACCTTATAATCGGCGGCGGTCGCAACGGCAGCGATCATTGCCGCGGTTGAGCCCTTGCCGTTGGTACCGGCAACGTGCACCACCCGCAGCTGCCGTTCGGGATGCCCGACGGCCTCCAGCGCCGCTTCCATCCGCGACAGTCCGGGGCAGATGCCGCGCCCGTGCAGACGTTCGATATAGCGCAAGGCTTCCGAGTAAGTCATACGCATTCCCCTCCCTTCCGTCCATATTATAATGTATATACCGGCAAAAGTAAAGGGAAAACGCATTTTTGAAAAAATCGCAAACATTTGTTCGATTTTTTTCGCAAAACGCTT
>JAFOFS010000268.1 GCA_017387165.1 Clostridia bacterium | reverse complement strand
TTCCCCGCGTCACCAAAAAACGCCCGACCCCCCGAAAAAAAGTGCGTAAGGGTCAGTCGTGGGCAAGTGCGCTGGGTGTGGTATGCGGTGTGCTGATCGCTTCGGTGCTGTTGTCGATTGTCTTTGTCTCGGCGGCGGTTGACCTGCTCGGTCTGACCGAAAACGCCACCTTGGTGGACGTCACCATCCCCGAGGGCGCCAACACCCGCGAAGTGGCGAAGATTTTGAAGGACAGCGGCGTGATCTCGCAGAAATTCATTTTCCGCGCCTATTCCCGTATCAGCGATGCGGACGGCACCTACCAACCGGGCAACTTCACCGTTTCGGCGGATATGGGTTACGATAACATCATCGCTATTTTGCAGACGGTCGCTCCGCGTGAGACGGTCACCATCACCTTCCCCGAGGGCAGCACCCTGCTGGATATCGCCGTGCTGCTGGAGGAAAACGGCGTCTGCTCGCAAAAGGATTTCTTTAATTCGCTGAAATACGACGATTACGGCGCCGACTACGATTTCCTGAAGGACATCCCGACCAGCGCCAACCGCCTCCACGTTATGGAGGGTTATCTGTTCCCCGATACCTACGATTTCTTCAAGGAAAGCGCACCGTACAGCGCGGTCTGCCGCTTCTTGGATAACTTTGATCGCAAACTGACCACCGCCATGCGCTCCGCCATCAAGGCGAAGGGAATGACGGTTGACCAGATCGTGACGCTGGCGTCCATCATTCAGAAGGAAGACGACAGTAACGCCGATATCAGTAAGGTCTCCCGTGTGTTCTGGAACCGCCTGGAAAGCGGCGGTGCTTTCCCGAAACTGCAATCGGATATCACCCAGATGTACGTGGATGAGTACGGCGTGGAGGATGTGAACATCCAAAACGCTTACGACACCTACGTTTGCGAGGGTCTGCCGATCGGACCGATCTGCAACCCCGGTCTGAAAGCGATCGAAGCCGCCATCTATCCGAGCACTTCGGAGGAGGTTGCCGGCTGCTACTACTTTATCTCGGATATGGAAACGGGCGAGACCTACTACTCCCGTACGCAGGCCGAGCACGACTATTGGGTGGCGATTCTGTATGGCTGATCGTATGAACCGCCCCGAGATTTTGGCACCGGTCGGGGACACCGAACGGTTGGATGCGGCGCTGCTGTATGGCGCGGACGCCGTGTATCTGGCGGGTAAACAATTCGGTATGCGCGCCGCTCCGTCCAACTTTGAACTGTCGGAGCTGACCGCTGCCGTGCAGAAAGCGCATGCGGCCGGCACCAAGGTGTACGTCACCGTCAACATCCTGCCCCGCAATCGCGACCTGCCGTTGCTTCCCGACTACCTGTCCTCGCTGCAGGATATCGGCGTGGATGCGCTGATTCTGGCGGATCTCGGCGCCATGTCCCTTGCCCGTCGCTACGCACCCAAGCTGGAACAGCACGTTTCCACCCAAATGGGCGTGGTCAACTACGAATCGGCGCATGTGCTGCACGAAATGGGCGCCAAACGGGTGGTGCTGGCTCGCGAACTCTCGCTGGACGAGGTGGCGGAGATCTGCGCCAAAAAACCGCGTGATCTGGAGATCGAATGCTTCGTCCACGGCGCCATGTGTATGGGCTTTTCGGGACGTTGCCTGCTCTCAACCTACCTGACCGGCCGTGACTCCAACCACGGCGAATGCGCGCAGTCCTGCCGCTGGAAGTACCGCGTCATCGAGGAAACACGCCCCGATGCGATCTACGGCGTGGAGCAGGACGAAAACGGCACCTTTTTCTTCAATGCGAAGGATCTGAATATGCTGCCGCACGTGGCGGATCTGGCGCAAGCCGGCGTATCCTCGTTTAAGATCGAGGGTCGCGCCAAAGCGCCGTACTACGTAGCGGTTACCACCAACGCCTATCGGCAAGCGGTGGACGCCTACGTCCGGTCCGGCTACTCGGCGGATTACCGCCCCGAGCAATGGTTGGTGGAGGAATTGGATACCATCAGCCACCGCCCGTACGGCACCGGCTTTTATTACGGGCAACCGGAGCAGCATCCCTCCTCCAATTCCTATATCCGCTCCTGGCAGATTGCCGCCGTGGTCACCGATTACCGCGACGGACGCCTTCACCTGCAGCAGCGCAATCGATTTTGCGTGGGAGATACCCTGTCGGTATTGATGCCGAATGACAAGCCTTTTGACTTAACAGTGACCGAAATGACCGACGGCGAGGGGCTGCCGATCGAGGCGGCGCCCCACCCGACAATGGCGGTATCCCTGCCTTTTTCGCATTCCTTGCCGCTTGGCACCATTCTGCGCCGCAAAGTATAACAATGTAAAGAATGTTCGCTTTACAAACAGGTGTTTCCTTCGGGAAACGCCTGTTTTCTTTTTGTATAGAACGCCATCGCCTATCCCATACTAAAGTAAGGTGACGCGAATAATCCGAACCTGTTTTTAAAAGGCGGATTACTCGTGTCACCTTACGAAAAGAGGGGTAGAATATGGTTAAAAAGAGTGCGGTAATCGGGTTTTTATGTAAATTATCCAGAGATTTTGTAACTACAATAGAGCGTCTACGAAACGCCGCAAGCCAATGTCTTTGACGCCCATTATTTCGTTCTATTGCCGATGTATAACGCTTAGATTGCGTCAATTTATCATGAGGGAAAAACTCTTTATAGCTCTCATACCTGTCAGCATAAACATGTGGAATTTCTTTGCACTCCATGCTGTCATACATTTTAATTAATGTTTTTGTATCACGATGTCCAAAAGCCCACCCGATGAGGTTGTGGTTTCGATGATCAATAGTTTTCCAGATCCATAATTTTTGAGTTTTTTTTGGTAATAATGATGCATTTCATCCATTTCAACCTCTTGTACATTGTCAATATTTGGCGTGCATGTTATAAATTTGTCGTACATCTTTCTGATCCAACGCATTACTGTTTGCGTTGACACACCAATGATTTTTGCTGTAGCATTCATCGATAATCCTGATAAGACAAGAACCAAACTAATGATCTTATCCCTTTCAGGCTTCCCCTGCGGTGTCGTTTTTGTATATTGGTGCCCGCACTGTTTGCATTTATACCTCTGTTTACCGTGAATATGACCTGACTTATGATATGCCGTACTACCGCATTTTTTACATATTAGTTCCATCGTTTTCTCAAAATATTACTCTTTTTAAATCGTACCAAATCTTTATACGTTAGTAAAGTGAAACTCTCTTTTTAATAGACCTATTGCGAAACGATAAAAATAACGTAAATATTATTATTTATATCGTTTCGCAATATGTCTATTAATAATTTTTGGCCGCTGTTCAATTCCTACTCGTTCAGAAATCCTAGTTTTCGCCGAACTATATCGTTTCTTAT
>JAFOFS010000267.1 GCA_017387165.1 Clostridia bacterium | reverse complement strand
GGGGACTCCACCCCGATTTCCCAAGAGCCGCTCGGCTTGCCGCCGATCACACGGACGTTGCCGCCTGCCGACACCGCCGCGTGTTCCCACAGCGTTGCCGCCAGCTTTGCCACCTGCTCGGTTGCGTAGCCCTTGGCGATCGCGCCGACGTCCAGTCGCATCGCCGGGTCGGACAGATACACCGTCCGGTTCTCCGTATCCAGCTGCATATCGGCTATATCGGTATGCGCTGCCGCTTCCTGCAACGCGACTGCGGACGGCAAAGCCGCCTCGTCGGGACGAGCCAGTCCGGCTGTCCGCGCGTTATGCCACAGCTGCAAGACCGCGCCGGCGGCGATATTCACCCGACCGCCGGAAAGGGTGTGCATCTCCTTGCCAAATTGCAGCAGATACAGAATATCCGCTTCCACCGACACGGGCGCCACCCCTGCATTTTGATTGACCGTGTACAGATTGTTGACACCGGTATGCGGCTCGTAAATATCGTACAGCGCATCGTACCGCTGCAGCTCCCGATGCACCTGCTCCGCCTTGGCAGCAAAGCTCGACTCATCGGTGTCGTACGCAATCAGCTGCACCACCGTGTCAAAGACATCCAGATAGGTGCGTTCAAAGCGGCGCAGACCGCTCTCGCTCTTGCCACAGCCGACCGCCGTCAACAGCAGCGCCGCCGCCAGCAGCAGACCGGTCAGCCTTCTCATACGCTCATAGCGGCGACGATCAGCGCCACCTGTCCGCCGATATAGACGGTCGCCTTGGAGGCGAGATCCAGCGACGGATCGATCTTGCCGTTTTCCGCCAACAGACCGCTCACCTGCGCGGCGGTCTTGCCGACCACCTCCGCCTGCAGCGCGTCCATTTGCTCAAACCATTCCAGCTTGCCGGTCACCGCCGCCATACCGTAGGCATAGCCGAGCTCCCGCTTGGAACGGTTGTCGTAGGAATTGCCAACCTCGGCGGACAGCGTGCCGGTCACGCAGTCTACCATACAGGCGGTCGCCTTGTCCTCCGCCATCGCCACCGCGGCCGCATCGATCGTCACGTCGTAGCCGCCCTCTTTTGCGGTGACGCCTGCCTTCAGCTTGAGATTCAGGCGATGGTCGGCGGTCAGCGGCTGTTCCGCCGCCTGCAGTACCGCCTTCGCGACGGCGTGCTGCAGCGGATCCAACGAAATGGTGCAGCCGGTGGTGAGATCCGCCGCGCTGTCCGCTTTCAGCGACATAACCTCCTCCAGCGTGCGGCCTTCCACCGCTTCGCAGAAGATGGCGGCCTGTTCGTACCATTCCTTTTCGGCACCGGCCCACGCCACCATACCGTACTCTTCTTTTTTCTCGTTTTTGCTGCGGAGATCGAGATCACCCTCGCTCACCGCAATGTTAAACGCATCGATCGCACAATGCAAAATACGACCGTTGCCGTCCAACGTAACCGCTGCCCAGGTGGCCTCCACCGTACCGCCGCCGTCGCTGACGGTCAGCGCCAGATCGCCGCCGACGCCGATGGAAAAGCCGTCCGCCGACGGCTTTTCACCGGCAAACGAACAGCCACCCAGCAATAGGGACAGGCAAAGCAGCAACACAGATACTTTTTTCATAGGATTCTCCTTAATTGACAGGATAATCGAAGCGGATGATCTTACGGGGGCACTTATCGACACACACGCTGCAACGCACGCAGGTCGATTGGTCGATGATCGGCAGATTATCGACGATGGTGATGGAGCCGGTCGGGCAGCTGCGGGCACACAGACCGCAACCGATACAACCGCTCTTGCAGATGCTCATCACCGTTTTTCCCTTTTCACGCGAGGAACAGGCAATCTCCGCCACCGCATCGACCGGTTCCAGCGAAATGATGTGCTGCGGACAGGCGTTGACGCACTTGCCGCACGCCTTGCAGGCATCCTTATCCACCTTGGCAAGACGATCCTCCAGATGGATCGCATCAAACGGGCAGGCAGACACGCAGCTGCCCAGACCGTAACAGCCGAACTCGCAGGCACGACCGGAGCCGCCTGCCAGCTTTGCCGCATGGCAATCCGCTTCGCCGGTATATTGCGCGGTAAGAGGCGCCTGCGCGCAGTTGCCGGAGCAATGCACAAACGCCACCTTGCGGCCGCCTTTTTCCACCGACACACCCATAATATCCGCGATAATCGCCGCCGTAGCCGCACCGCCGACGGGGCAAGCATCCACCGCTGCCTCGCCGTCAGCAATCGCCTTGGCGCAAGCATTACAGCCTGCATAGCCGCAAGCGCCGCAGTTAACACCGGGTAACGCCGCGGCGATATTCTCGGTGCGCTCGTCGGTCACGACCGCCAGCACCTTGCCCAGCACGGTGAGCAAAATGCCGATCAGCAGACCGATGCCGCCAACCGTCAGCGTCGCAATCAAAACAGAAGTCATATTCATCGTCGGCACCTCCTTACAACACTTTGAAGCCGTAGAAGGCGATGGACATCAGACACGCCGCCAGCAATGCCTGCGGCATACCCTGAAACGATTTCGGCACGTCGTTGTGCGCCGTTTTCTCGCGAATACCCGACATCAGCACGATGGCGATAAAGAAGCCGAGCGCCGTACCGAAGCCGGTCAGCACCGAGGTCAGCAGGTCGTTGCCGTTTTGCACGTTGGTCAGCGCCACGCCCAGCACCGCGCAGTTGGTGGTGATGAGCGGCAAAAACACACCGAGCGATTCATACAACGGCTTGCTGAATTTCTTGATGACCATTTCGGTCATCTGCACCAGCGCCGCGATCACCAAAATGAACACAATCGTATTCAAATAGGTCAACTCCAGCGGCACCAGCACCAGATCGTACAGCAGGCTGCACAGCGCGGAGGACACGGTGATGACCAGCATCACCGCCACGCCCATACCGGTTGCGGTCTTCAGCTGCTTGGAAACGCCGAGGAACGGGCACAGACCCAAAAACTGGCTGAGCACCACGTTGTTCACCAGCGCGGAGGTGATCACCACCAAAAACAGAGTCATAAACGAATTCTCTCCCATCGGTGTGCCCTCCTTTACTGCTGCGGACGGCAGTCGGGCGAAGCCGAGCCGCAATCGGCGCAATGACCGCTGCAGCCGACCGTCCGCTTAACCGGCAGCTTTTTACGGGTGAAAATCTTGAAAAAAATCGCAATGAGGAATGCCAGCGTCAAAAATGCGCCCGGCGCCATCACGAAGATCGAGATGGGCTGAATCCACTCCGGCATATACGCCGCAAACGACCAGCCGAACACTGAGAACGCGCCCAGTGCCTCACGCACCAGACCGATAGAGGTCAGCGCCGCGGTGAAGCCGAGCCCCATGCCGAGACCGTCGAAGAAGGACATATCCACCGTGTTGCGGTTGGCAAACGCCTCCGCGCGGCCGAGGATGATGCAGTTGACCACGATCAGCGGAATATAAATGCCCAGCGATTCGTACACCGTCGGGACGTACGCCTGCAGCAACAGCTGCACCATCGACACCAGCGAGGCCACGATGACGATATAGCTCGGGATACGCACCCCGTCGGGGATGACCTTACGCAGCAGTGAGATGATGACGTTGGACATCAGCAACACGGCGGTGGTGGACAGTCCCATCGAAAAACCGTTGATCGCATTGGAGGTAACCGCGAGGGTCGGACACATACCCAACAACAGCACGAAGGTGGGATTATTCTTAACCAAGCCGTCAAAAAACGGCACCCAATACTTTTTCATGCTGCCCCTCCTTTCGCCTGCGCCTCCGCAAAGGCGAGGGCATAACCCACCGCCTCGCGGATGCCGCCCGTGGTCAGGGTCGCGCCCGAGATGGCGTCTGCCTCGGTCTTACCGCTGTCGGTATACGCGCCCCAGTAGGATTCTTCTTTACATTTGGCGCCGAAGCCCTGCGTTTCGTCATCGGCATACAGCACGCGCATACCGTTGATGACCGCCTTGCCGTCGGTCAGGTCGATGCGGAGTGCCAGGCGGATTTCACCGCCGTAGCCCATACCGCTTGCCGTCAGCGCAAAGCCGAGCAGCTGACCGTCCTTGGTGACGGTCATCGGGGAGGAGATGCCCTCTCCCTCGGCGTCCAACGCCGCAAAGGCGCAGTCGGCGTCGTACATCGCTTCGTACGCTTCCTTTTGCTTACGGGCGGCCGCCTCCGCGATCGGCGCTTTGGTCACCTCGTACACCAGCGCCAGCAAAAACACCGCCACCAGCGCAATGATCGTCAGCACGGCGACGTTCTGAAAAGCCGTCTTTTTCATCACGGACGCACCTCCTTCCGACCACGATAGCCAAAGGGCTTCGGGACGGTGATACGTTCAATAAGCGGCGTCGTCAGGTTGGCCAGCAGAATGGCGTAGGACACGCCCTCCGCCGACGAGCCGAACACGCGGAAGATGGCCGTCAGCAGACCGATCAGCACCGCGTAGATCCATTGACCGCCCTTGGTGATGGGCGCCGTCACGTAGTCGGTCGCCATAAACACCGCGCCGAGCAGCAGACCACCGCTCAACAGCTGACCGAGCAGGTAGTGAGGCGAAAGCGCCAGTTCCGCGTGACCGGAGAACAACTGAAACAGCGCGACGAACAGAATGGTCGAGCCGACCATCGCCAGCGGAATACGCGGCGAGATCACGCGGCGAATCAGCAGATACAGGAAGCCGAGCAAAATGGCAACGGCGCAGGTCTCACCGATGGTGCCGCCGTGTTGACCGAGAAGCAGCTGCAGCAGATCGACCTGCTCACCGCCCTTTAACTGTGCCAGCGGAGTCGCGCCCGACACGAGGTCGGCGCCCTCAAACGGCGTCACAAACGCGGTCATCTGACCGGCATAGGAAATCATCAGGAAGCAACGGGCGGTCAACGCCGGATTCATAAAATTCTGTCCCAGACCGCCAAACAGCATTTTCACCACCAAAATGGCGAAGATGCCGCCGAAAACCGGCAGGTACCACGGGGCGGTGGACGGCAGATTGATGCCGAGAATGAGGCCGGTCACCACCGCGCTGAAATCACCGATCGTGATCGGTTTTTTCATCAGCAGCTCGTACACCAGCTCAGTCAGTACGGCGGATATCACACAAAGCGCCAGCGTCAGCAATGCGCGCCAGCCAAACAGGTAAACACCCATTCCGCAAACAGGAAGAAGCGCGATCGCCACGTCCGCCATAATGGCGGCGGTCGGACGAGAATTGCGCACGTGAGGCGCAGCGGAAATATTCAGCAAACCCCGATCCCTCCTTACTTCTTCGCCGCATTGGCGCGGCGGTTTTGAATCACGTTGTATTTGCCCAGCTTCATATTCTGGGTCAGCGGACGGTAGGCAGGACAAACGTAGCTGCAGCAACCGCATTCCACGCACTCCACGCCGTACAATTGCTCGAATTTGTCAAACTCGCCGCGTGCGGCCAGCGTCGCCAGCGTCTGCGGCACCAATCCCGACGGACAGGCGGACACACAGCGTCCGCAACGAATGCAAGCGGTGGTCGGATTTTCGGATACGTCGTCGTACGAAAGCGCCAGAAAACCGCCGGTCGTCTTGGTGATCGGGATCTGCCAATCGGTAAACGATGTACCGGTCATCGGGCCGCCGGCGATCAGCTTGGCGACCTCCAGGTCAAAGCCGCCCTCCACCTCCAGCAGATCCGCAAACGGCATACCGATCGGCACCTCGAAGTTGCCCGGCTTGGTCATCGCCTCGCCGGACAGGGTGACGATACGGGAGATCAGCGGCGTGGAGGCGCAGACCGCATCGTACACCGCCACGGCGGTGGACACGTTTTGCACCACACAACCGGCGTCCGCCGGCAGACGGGTCGAATCGATATCGACGTTGGCCGCCACGTGCAAGATGAGGCGTTCGCCGCCCTGCGGATACTTGGTCTTCAGCGTTTTCACCGACAGCTTCGGCTCGTCGGCCACCAGCTCTTTCAGTAAGCGGATCGCCTGCGGCTTGTTATCCTCCACCGCCAGCACGCCCTCGGCATTCGGGAACAGGCGAAGCATGACCTTCAGACCGCCGAGCACCTTTTCGGGACGCTCCATCAGCAGGCGATAGTCGCAGGTCAGATACGGCTCGCACTCGGCGGCGTTGATGATGACCTTGCGGATCGCATCGGCGTTTTTCGGGGCCATCTTGACCGCCGTCGGGAAACCGGCGCCGCCCATACCGACGATGCCGGCAGCGCTGACCAGACTACGGATTTCTTCCGCCGACAAAGACGTGTAATCCCGCGGCTGACCGAAGCCCTCCACGCTTTCGTTCTGTCCGTCGTTTTCCAGCACGATGACCATGCCTTTTCCGCGCAGCAGCGGACGCACCTCGATCGCCTTGACCGTACCGGAAACGGGCGAACAGATACCTGCCGACACGAAGGCGGTCGGTTCGGCAATCAACTGACCGCGCAGCACGCGATCACCGACCGCCACGCAGGGAGAGGCCGGCGCGCCGATATGCTGGGACAAAGGCAATATCAGTTCGCGACCGGCCGCTACCTTGACGATAGGGGCGTCTGCCGCCAACTGCTTCCCTTCATACAGGTGAATTCCACCGCGAAAACTTCTCATAGAGGTGTTCCTCCTAAACTTTGCATAAGGTGACGCGAATAATCCGAACCTGTTTTTAAAAGGCGGATTTCCGCTCCTCCTTCGTTAAAATACTCGCGAATACATAAAAAGACAATATTATTGTAAGTATACCATAACTTTATTATTCTGTCTATAACAGATATTGCAAATTTGTTTGCTTTTTTTGACCTCTTTACGTATTGAGATTTTCAACGCAATGTGCTATGATAAAAATCGAGAAAGGCGGTGAGCGGATGACCGAAAAAATCAAACGAATAAGCAAAACCCTCGGTCTGCGAACCGTATTCGGCTTGTTGTGCGGCTCGCTGGCAGGTACGGTCGGCATCGCCCTGTACTGGTCCATCCACCTGCTGCAGCAGGTGCGGCTCGCTCACGGGTGGACAATCTTCTTGCTGCCGGCGATCGGTCTTCTGATCGTCGCTCTGTACCGAGGCGCCAAAATGCCAAAAGATCGCAGCACCAACCTCGTGCTGCAGGCGGCACGCGGGGGCAAGGACGTTCCGCTCCGCCAAGGCGCCCTGATCTTTCTGACGACAGCGCTGTCCCATCTCGGCGGCGCTTCGGTCGGTCGCGAGGGAGCGGCCGTCCAAATCGGCGGCAGCATCGGCGATTGGTTGTCCCGTCTGTTTCGGGTAGACGGCAAGGAGCGGCGGCTGATCGTCATGAGCGGCGTTTCCGCCGCCTTTTCCGCCGTCTTCGGCACACCGCTGACCGCCGTGATCTTCCCGATGGAGATCGCCGCCGCAGGCAAGCTCTCGTTTGCCGCTTTTTGGTCGTGTGCGATCGCCTCGGCGGTTGGCTACACCGTCCGCTGCTTTACCGGCGCTCACGCCGAGGTATTCCACCTGCCGGTCGATACCGCCTTTGCGCTTCGACCGCTGATCCGGGTGATCGCCGTTGCGGCCGGCTGCGCGCTGGTCAGTCGCCTGTTCTGCCTTGTGATGAAGTGGGTCGGTGATAGCCGCGACCGCCTTTCCTTTATGAAAAACACCTACCTCCGCGTCGCCATCGGCGGCACCGTCGTCCTCGTTTTGACACTGATCGTCGGCACTCGCGACTACAACGGCGCCGGTATGGAGGTCATCGCTCGTGCCATCGAGCACGGCGAGGTGGTATGGTATGCGTTTTTATGGAAAATACTGTTCACCGCCGTCAGCCTGAAAAGCGGTTACAAGGGTGGCGAGGTGGTACCGACCTTGTTTATCGGCGCAACCGCCGGCTGCGCCATTGCGACGCTGGTCGGCTGCTCTCCGTCGCTCGGCGCGGCGGTCGGGATGGTTGCCTTGTTTGCCGGTGCCACCGATTGCCCGTTCAGCGCTCTCCTGCTCGGTTGGGAGCTGTTGGGAGGCGGACTCGGCTGGTATCTTCTGCCGGCGGCTGTTGTCGGCTGGTTCTTCTCGGGAGATATTTCCCTCTACAAAAAGCACCCCTCGTTCCTTTGCCGCTATCGTCCGAAATAAAAAAAAGCTGCGAAGTTTCCTCTTCGCAGCTTTTTGTTTTACTTTTCGGGTTTTCCCTCCGCCAGCTTGTGCTCGCGGCGGTTTTTGACGTGCTCCTCCATCGGATGAATCTCGCCTGCCGACATCAGCGCCTGACGGGTCATCAACGGACCGACCAGCTCGTAGATCAGCACCGCAAACAGCGTAATGTTGCGGATGAGGTTGCCCTCTGCCCCGAGGCTCATGGCGGTGGTGCACATACCGAGCGCAACGCCTGCCTGCGGCAACAGGGTGATACCGAGGTACTTGCAGATGGACGGCTGGCATTTGACCAGCTTGGCGCTGCCAAACGCGCCGAAGTACTTACCGAGCGAGCGGAACAGAATATACACCAGACCGATCACCACGATCGCCCAATCGGCAAAGACCGACAGCTCCAGCTCGGCGCCGCTGATGACGAAGAACAACGCAAACAGCGGCGAAGTCCACTTGTCCGAACGCTCCATCAGATCGTGGGACAGCGGGCAGATGTTGCAGAATACCGTGCCGAGCATCATACAGACGAGCAGGGAGGAAAACTGAACGTGCACCGCGCCGATATGGAAGTCCAGCATGGACAGGGAGGCGGTCAGAAACACAAACGCAATGGTGAGATTCAAGCGGTTGGTATTGGAATTGAACAGCTTTTCCAGATAGGTCAGGAACACGCCCATCACCGTACCCAGCGCCAACGAGCAGACGATCTCGATCAGCGGATTGAGCAAAATGGAGATCAGATCGACCTCACCGCTCACCAGCGTTTTCGCAATACCGAACGACACCGCAAACACTACCAGACCGACCGCGTCGTCCAACGCGACGATCGGGAGCAGCAACTTGGTCAGCGGACCTTTCGCCTTGTACTGGCGAACCACCATCAAGGTGGCCGCCGGAGCGGTCGCGGTCGCGATAGCGCCCAGCGTGATAACCTGCGCCACCGAGATCTTATCCGGCATCAGGCGATGCAGGCCGTACAGTGCCAGATCCACCAGCAGGGTGGCGGCAAGCGCCTGCAGTACGCCGATGATCAGCGCCGCTTTGCCGGTCTTTTTCAGGTCGTCCACACGGAACTCGTTACCGATGGAAAACGCGATAAAGCCGAGCGCCACTTCCGAAACCAGCGCCAGCGCCGAGACCTCCTCGCCGCTGTGGAATCCAAGACCGCCGACGCCGAGAGCGCCGAGACAGTACGGGCCGATCAGCACACCGGCGATCAGATAGGCCGTCACCGACGGCAATTTAAACGGTTTAAATAAGCGGGTCATCAACAACCCCGCCAACAAGGCAACCGAAACCGATAACAACACATTCATTACCTTATTTTCCCCTCTCTTTCTTTGCGTTGGTCATTATACGCTTAAATTTTTAAAAAAGCAATAGGCAAAACCGATAATATACCAAACTTGACTTTTCGATTTTTCGTGGATATAATAGAGAAAATCGGAGGTGTGAAATATGAAAACGATTTTGTTTCAAGGCGACTCTATCACCGATGCCATCCGTCCCCGTGATTGGGACGATTATCTGGGCAGCGGTTATGCTTTTTTGGTAGCCGCCGATCTCGGCAAGCGGTACGGCAGCGAACTCCGCGTGCTCAATCGCGGCATCAGCGGCAACCGCATTTCGGACGTATACGCCCGTATCAAATGCGACGGCATCAATCTGAAGCCGGACGTTTTCTCACTGCTCATCGGCGTCAACGACGTGTGGCACGAATGGGAGGCGCAAAACGGCGTGGACACGCCGGCCTTTGAGCGGCTGTACGATCTGCTGCTGGACACGCTGCAGGAAGCACTCCCCGAAACCAAGATCCTCCTGATGGCGCCGTTTTTGACCGACGGCACCGCCACCCGTGACATTCCGGAGCGAGAGGGCAAGTGGCGCTTTTTCTCCACCGAGGTGGCCGCCCGCGCCGCCGCGGTCGAACGAGTCGCCAACAAGCACGGCGTTGCGTTTCTGCCGCTGCAACCGCTTTTCGATGCCGCCGCGCAGCGCTACGGCGCACAGGCAGTGACGCTGGACGGCGTCCACCCCACCGCTCTCGGGCACCGTCTTATTGCAGACGCATGGCTGGAGGCCTACGAAAAACTGTAAAAGAAAAAGAGCAAGCAAGAGGCACCCTCGGTAAGG
>JAFOFS010000266.1 GCA_017387165.1 Clostridia bacterium | reverse complement strand
GATCACCAGACCTGCCAACATACAGAAGACGCCTGCGTTGATCGGCGACTGCAGGAGCGGCGGAAAATACGGCTGGGCAAAGATATTGGCGAGCATCACGACGGTGGAAAACGCAAAGCACACCCACACCGATGCCACCGTGGTACGCTTCCAGTACAGGCCGTACAGGAACGGAGCCAGGAAAGCACCTGCCAAAGCCCCCCACGACACCCCCATCAGCTGCGCGATGAAGGTGACGCCGCTGTTGTACTGAATCAGGGCGATCACCACCGAAATGGCAATAAACACCGCGATGAGCACACGCATAATCAGCAATTGCTTCTTCTCGTTTAAATTCTTCACGAGCGTCCCTTTGATAAAGTCAAGGGTCAAGGTCGAGCTGGAAGCCAACACCAGCGAGGACAAGGTGGACATAGAAGCAGAAAGCACCAGCACCACGACCACCGCAATCAGCAGCGGCGACAGGTCGGAAAGCATGGTGGGGATGATGGCGTCAAAGCCCTCCTTGACAACGTCTACACGATCACCAAACAAGCGGGCAAAGCCGCCGAGGAAGTAGCAACCGCCGGCCACGATCAACGCAAAGACGGTGGAAATGATCATTCCCTTGTTGATCGCCTTTTCGCTCTTGATGGCGTAGAATTTCTGCACCATCTGCGGAAGACCCCAAGTGCCGAGGCTGGTCAGCAGTACCACGCCCAGCAAATTGACGGGATCCGGACCGAAGAAAGAGGTAAATGCGCCGGTCATATCGGGATTTTGCGGATTGGGAATCTGCGAAAGGTTGGCCAGAGCCTCCGAGAGACCGCCCTGCGTTTTCAAGACAGCGACGATCACCGCAACGATACCGACCAGCATCACCATACCCTGAATAAAATCGTTGATCGCCGTGGCCATATAGCCTCCGGCGATGACGTAGATCGCGGTCAGCACCGCCATCAGAATCACACAGACCGAATAGTCGATATGAAAGGCCATCCCGAACAAGCGGCTGAGGCCATTATAAAGCGAGGCGGTATACGGAATCAGAAAAATGAAGATGACGGCGGAGGCTGCCAGCTTCAGCGGTTTGCTGTTAAAGCGACCCTCAAAAAATTGCGGCATAGTCGCGCTGTCGAGATGCTGAGTCATCACGCGTGTGCGGCGCCCCAGCACCCACCACGCGAGCAGCGAGCCGATCAGCGCATTGCCGATTCCTGCCCAAGTGGCGGCAACACCGTATTTCCAACCGAACTGACCGGCGTAGCCGACGAACACAACGGCGGAAAAATACGACGTACCGTAGGCAAAAGCGGTCAGCCACGGGCCAACGCTGCGACCGCCCAGCACGAAGCCGCCGACGTCGGTGGAATGCTTACGGCAATAAAATCCGACGCCGAGCATAACGCCGAAAAAGACAATCAACATACCTACTTTGATTGCCATATCCATAGAGATTACCTTCTTTCAAGAGTAAAGCGAAATGCCTTGTCAACCTGTAATCTGCACTTCCACCAGGCGACCGTGGCAATACTTGTCGCGAAGCACCGGCTTCTCGATCTTGCCGGTGGGATTACGGGGCACTTTCTCAAAGAAGATCTTTCTGGGCCGCTTGTAGCGAGGAAGCGCCATGCAGAATGCGTCGATCTCCGCCTCGGT
>JAFOFS010000265.1 GCA_017387165.1 Clostridia bacterium | reverse complement strand
GGCGGTGAACGCCGCCGCCGAGTCGGCGGTGTAGCCGCTGAGGTCTGTGATCGCCGCTGCGGCATCCAGCGCGGCGGTCAGAGCGGTCATATCGCGGTGGTCGGCCGCGGTGATCGCGGTCAGGTCGTCGGCGTACAGGTAGTACCAGCCGCCATTGCCCTGCGCGGAGATGTCCGCCGCACCGTAACCGCCGGAGCCGTTATCCAAGCGGGTTTCATAGTTGTCGATGCACAGCACCGATGCGGTGGTGTACGGCGTGGGAACGGCCGAGCCGTTCTTAAACAGGAAATACACCGCGTCGCCTGCCGCCACCGGCAGCTCGAGGTTGACCTCGGCGGGGGTGGTGCCGGTGACCTTAAACCAACCGCCGCCAACCGGCCACACGATCTCTTTATCTTTATTCAGGATCGCGAAATCGAAGGAGTCGGCCGCGTTTTGCACCGTCACGCCGGTGGTACCCCAGATGGTTTCGATCTTGAAGGTACCCGCCGCCGGCATCACCAGTTTGCGGATGGAGGTGTAGGTCTGATCGACGTAACCCCAGTTGCTCCACGTACCGGTCAGGATGTAGTCATCCGCGCCCCACGCGCCGTAATCCGGCAGATAGCCGAGTTCTTTCTCGGTGAACTCAAACGCCACCGGCTTTTCCGCCGCATCGGCGGCGGTGGTCAGCTTGACGGACGGCGCGTACATATAGTACCATTCACCGACCGCGTGGGTGGCGGCCGTGCCCTGCGTGCTCATATTGCCGCCGCACAGGTAGCCGCTGGAGTGGATCTGCTGGCCGTAGTAGCCCAGCTCCGCCATCGAAGCCGAGGAAATGTGACCGATGCCGAACGTATTCAGCGTCAGCGCCTCGGCGGTCGGGTCGGTCGCGACGAAGTACAGCGAGCCGCCGGCGGTGACCGGCGCGGAGATGGTCTCGGTGTACGCCGCCCCTTGCGTGACGGTGCACCAGTCGCCGTTGGTCGGCCATACCAGCTCGAATTTCTCGTTGAAGATACCGACCTTGATGGAGTCGCCGTCGGTACCGCCCGTCAGCTCCAGCATCGGAAGACCGGCGGTCTCGAAATAGAAGGTGCCGTCGATGTCGGAATCAAACCGACGAATGGCGGCGTAGCCGTTGGTGTGTGCGCGCATAGTCAGGTTGGCCACGTGGAGTTGTCCCACCGTAAGGCCGGTTTCCGGTGCACTCCATTCGCCAAACTCGGTACCGTACGACGTGTACGAGGTCATCAACTGCGGCGCGAAATCGCCCACGACCGGCGATGCCGTGTCGTTTGCCGAAGCGGGCAAGTTCGCGCACAGCAAGAGCGTCGCCAGCGCACAGACCGCAATCAGAGAAAGGATCTTGCGGAAGTGTTTCATACTCGGTTTCCCCCTTTATAAAGATTCGCTTGCGCGAATTTTATTAGTGAACCGCATCGTACAGACGCTGGTATTCTGCCAACACCAGCGGCAGGCCCTTTTTGTTGAGCTCCGCGATGTAGGCATCCCATTCGGTGTCGATGTTGCGGTAGCCGAATGCGAATTCGCCCATCATCTGGCTGGCGTATTCGAAGATGTTATCCTGATACTGGTCGATGACGTCCAGCGCCTGGTCGTCGTACGGAAGCATCCAGATGAGGTTCTTCGGCTCGTATTTGCCGTAGTAGGTATCCTTGGTTTCCTCGATCAGCTCCTGGCTGGCCTTTTCCAGATCGGTCATACCGGCGGCATCCTTATTGTTGAAGATGCTGAGCGTTTCGTCGTCCACATAATAGGGAAGCACGAAGCCGGGAGTGAAGGTGAAGCGGTCCTTCGAGCGGTCGTAGTCGGTGTAGTTCCAGTGACCGTTATCGTCCTTTTCGATCATATCGCCCGGCTGGCCATAGGTCAGCAGGAAGTAGCCGTCGGTGGAATAGAGGTAATCCGCCCAGCGGATCGCCGCGATCGGGTTTTCGCACTTGTTGGTGATGAGGTAGGCGTTCGGGTAGTAGGAGCCGGAAACGGACATCACCGGATCGGCTTTGTCCGAGCCGTCAAACGGCGCGATCATCACATATTCGTCTTCGAGATCGGTACCCACGACGGTAAAATCGGCCAGGTAGTAGAACACACCGACCAGACCGTTTTTCAGCTTGGTCTTCCACTTGCTGTCGCTGTCGTAATTCTCGCACAGGCCGAGGCTGTACAGGCGGTTGTAGAACGCGAGGGCCTCCTTGGTGGCATCGCAGCCGTAGCCGAAGCCGACCTTGCCGTTGTCATCGACGTACAGGGAGTCGTTGTTGTAGTTGAAGGAAACGCCGAAGCTGCCGAAGAAGGACGGGTCGATACCGCGGGTAGCCAGCGGAATTTCGTCCGGCTGACCGTTGCCGTTGGGATCGCCGGTCTTGAAAGCCTTCAGCACGTCGTAGAATTCCTCAGCGGTCGTCGGAACGTCCAGACCGAGGTTATCCAGCCACGTCTTGCGGATGTACAGCTTCTGCGGGAAACGCTCGTGGTTTTCGGAGTCAATCTGCACCGTCGGCAGCGAATAGATCTTGCCGTCAGCGGCGGTGGCGGCCGCCTTGAACTCGGGGCTGGTCTCCAGCAGCTTTTTGATATTCGGGGCGTACTTGTCAATGAGGTCATTAAGCTGGATGATGTCGCCCTTCTTGCTGTATTCCAGCAGGCGGTCGGAGCCGAAGATATTCAGCGGCAGGCTGATGACGTCCGGCAGATTCTTGGACTGGAACATCAGCGTCAGGTTGCTGTCGTATTCCGCCTCGGTGGTCACCATCCACTCGATGTCGATATTGGTCATATCTTCGTAGTATTTGGTGAAGCCCATCTCGTCAAAATCGCCGTGGTTGACCTGCTTGATGGTCATAATCTCCAGCTTTTCCTTCTCCTTCACGATCGGGAAGCCGGCAACGTAGGTGTTACCCTCCAGCGGGTTGTTGTTGGTCTTGCTGTCCGAACCGCCGCAAGCGCAGCAGCCGGCCACCATCGCGGCCACCAGCAAAACAGCCAGGATTTTCTTCATGGTATTCATACGACACACTCCTTATTCTTTAATAACTTCATAAGCTTCTTCACACGCGAAGCTGTTATCCTGTATCACGAGATTCTCGACCGTATCCCCTCGGTAGCGGATCGCCGCCGTCAGGCCGGGTTTGTCGTCAAGGAAGCGGTTATCCTCGATGACGACGCCGTCGC
>JAFOFS010000264.1 GCA_017387165.1 Clostridia bacterium | reverse complement strand
GTCTGCAATCTTGAAGCCGTCGTTGGTACGGGTCATCGCGGACAGACGCGCCTTGGTGATCGGACCGCGGTGATCCGAAATGAGAATGCAGGTGGAGGCGTGCTTGCCGCGCCCGACCCGACCGCGCAGCTGGTGAAGCTGCGCCAGACCGAAGCGCTCGGCGTTTTCCACCACCATAATGACCGCGTTGGGGACGTCCACGCCCACCTCCACGACGGTGGTGGCGACCAGCACGTCCAGTTCGCCGTTCGCAAAAGCGGTCATCACCGCCTCTTTATCGGCGGCTTTCAGCCGTCCGTGCAGCAACCCGACACGGCAGCCGGATAAAGCACCCTCGCGGAGCTTGTCCGCAAAGGCGGTGGCGGAGGCAAGCGGCGCTTCCGGCGGAAGACCGTTTTCGTCCTCCTCTTGTTCCTCCACCAGCGGACAAACGACGTACCCCTGCCGTCCGGCTTCGATGTGCTTGCGCACGTAGGCGTAGGCGCGTTCGCGCTTATCCGTCCCGACCGCAAAGGTTTCGATCGGTTGGCGACCGGGTGGGAGCTCGTCCAAAATCGACACGTCGAGATCGCCGTAGATGATGAGTGCCAGTGTGCGGGGAATGGGCGTGGCGGACATCACCAACAGATGCGGATCGGTGCCTTTTGCCGCCAGTGCGGCGCGTTGCGCCACGCCGAAGCGGTGCTGTTCATCGGTGATGACCAAGCCCAGCCGCGCAAAGGTGACCTTATCGGACAGCAGCGCGTGGGTGCCGACCACGAACGAAACGGAGCCGTCGGCCAGCCCCTGCAGCACCTCGCGCTTTTGCGGAGCGCGGAGCGAGGAGGTGAGCAGACCGACCTTGTGATCGGGGAGCAGCTTTTGGAGCGAAGCGGCGTGCTGCTGCGCCAGTATTTCGGTCGGCGCCATCATCGCCACCTGCCAGCCCTCGCGCATCAGCGAGTAAGCGACGCCTGCCGCGACGGCGGTTTTGCCGCTGCCGACGTCCCCCTGCACCAGACGGCTCATCGGATGACCCGATCGGGCATCCGCGATACATTCCGCCAACGCCCGTTGCTGGGCGCCGGTTAAGGTGAAGGGGAGGTTGGCGGCAAAATCGGGGGTATAATCTTGTAAAATCTTTACCGGCGTGTTGCCGCGCGAGCGTCCTTTCAGGCGGAACAACCCCAACTGCAGCAGCAGGCATTCCTCAAAGGCGAGGCGCGCCCGCGCTTTTTCTGCCTGCGCGCGGGTGTCCGGAAAATGCACCGCGCGGAGCGCCTGTCCGCGAGGCATCAGACCGCCGCCGCGTACCGACGGCGGCAGCGGATCGTGATCCAGCTTTTCTCCCAACGCCGCCATAGCGGTCTGCACCACCTTTTCGATCGCGTGGGAGTTGAGTCCGGCTGTCTGCGGATAGATGGGACGCAGACGGTCGGCGTCGGGATTGAATTCGATCAGCGGCGCCGACATCTCCCGACGGTGGAAGTTGCCGGAAACGGTGCCGAACAGGTACAGCGGCACCCCGATCTGCAGCTTTTCGGCGGTGTACTTGACGTTGTACAGCGTGACGTGCATACCCTCCCGTCCGTCCGAAACGGTGAATTTGTACAGCACCAGCCCTTTTCGGACACGGTATTCCTGCACGGGGGAGGTGACGTGCGCCCGGATGCAGCACGGCTTGCCGTAGGGGGCGTCACCGATGGTCAGCGGATGCGACCAATCCTCGTAATCACGCGGATAATGGGTCAGCAGATCGCCGACCGTGCGGATATCCAATTTCGCAAACAGTGCGGCGCGTTTTTCGCCCACGCCCTTGACGTATTGAATGGGGGTCGAGAGTTCCATCGGTTCACCTCCTCTGTGAAAAAGACCGACCGAGAAGGTCGGTCGGTCTTTGACGGTCATTCGACCGAAAGAATATAATAGTAAACGGGCTGTCCGCCGTCCACGACGGTGACGTCGATATCGGCGGAGATCTTGGCGCGGATCGCTTCCGCGGCGGCTTCGGCATCCGTCTCGGTCATACCCTCGCCGTACAGCAAGGTCATAAACTCGGTGGTCTTGCCGGCCTGCTTGCGATCCTTGACGATGTTCTTCGCCAGCTTGGCGATCGCGGTGGCAGGGTCAGCCTCGGTGAAGGCGACTTTTCCGTTATCCAGCGCCAGCATATCGCCCTTCTTGATGGCCTTGCCGTCGTAGCTGCTGTCACGGGCGGCAAAGGTGACCTGACCGGTGGACACGTTGTCCGCCGCACGGGTCATACCCAGCAGGTTGGTCTTCTCGTCCGCATCGGGATCGAACGCCAGCATAGCGGAGATGCCCTGCGGAATGGTGCGGGTGGGCAGGACGTGCACCTTGCGATCGGCCAGCGGCACGGCCTGCTCGGCGGCGAGAATGATGTTTTTGTTGTTCGGCAGGACGTACACCACCTTGGCAGGGGTGGCTTCGATCGCCTGCAGGATGTCGTCGGTGGACGGATTCATGGTCTGACCGCCCGAAACGATCTGCGCGCAGCCGAGGTCGGCAAACAGTGCCTGAATGCCTTCGCCTGCCGCGACCGACACGAAGCCGAACGGTTCCTCCGGCTCCACACGGGCAGGACCGGCGTTGGCGGCGGCGGTATCTTCTTCCTCGACCCAGCCCGCATTTTCGTGCTGGATACGCATATTCTCAACCTTGACGGTCTCAAACTGACCAAACTCGATTGCCTCGTGCAGCGCACGGCCGGGATCGTTGGTGTGCACGTGGACTTTGATGATCTCCTCGTCGTCCACCACCACGACGCAATCGCCGATGGATTCCAGGAACGCGCGCAGCTGAATCGGCTGGCGGGTTGCTTTCGGGTCGCGGCGCACGATAAACTCGGTGCAGTAGGTGAAGGTGATCTCCTCGTCAGCCAACGCCACCGCGCTCTGACGCTTCTGCGGCGCAGCGGCGCTCGGCGCGTCGCCCTCAACCATACCGTTGCCCTCAAACACCTGCTGCATGGCGCGGATGATGAGCACGAAGCCCTTACCGCCGGCAACCACGACGCCGGCCTTTTTGAGAACGGGGAGGATTTCGGGGGTGCGGTTCAGCGAGGCTTCCGCCTCGACGCAGATGGCTTCCCAAACGTCGCTGACCGAGCCGTCACCCAGCGCCTTGCCGGCGGCCGCCGCCTCACGCGAGACGGTGAGGATGGTGCCCTCGGTCGGCTTCATAACCGCCTTGTACGCTTCCTCGACGCCGATGGTCAGCGCCAGCGCCAGATCGGCGCCGCTTGCGGTTTCCTTGCCCTTCAGTCCCTTGGAGAAGCCACGGAACAGCAGGGAGGTGATCACGCCCGAGTTGCCACGGGCGCCGCGCAGCACCGCGGCGGCGGTGACGTCCGCCACCTGCGTGGCGGTGCAGTCGTCACCCAAACGCGCCACTTCACGGGCGGCGTTTTGCAGGGTCATGGACATATTGGTACCGGTATCGCCGTCCGGCACGGGAAACACGTTGAGCGCGTCAACGTTTTGCTTTTCTTTGACAAGACAGTTGGACGCCGAAATAACGGCGTCACGAAGCTGTGCTCCGGAAATCATGCAAACACTCCTTTTCTTCGGTCAAAGTTGCCGTCAGGCATTTTTGATCTGATCGACGAAGACGTTGACCTTGCGGACTTCCAGACCGGTCGCTTCCTCGACGGTGTAGTGAACCTTGTTGATGATGCTGCGGGAGATCGCCGCGATGTTCATGCCGTGGATCACCGCGATGTGCACGTCAACCACCAGACGGTCGCCGTCGCTCTTGACATGGACGCCGTCATCGGCATGGATGCGGCGGGAAAATACCGAACGCAGACCCTGGCGGGCGCCGCTGCGCACCATTCCCACCACGCCGTAGCAGGAGGAGACCGCATCGCCGATCAAATGGGAGAAATAATCCTGCGATACCTCGATATAGCCGAGATGATTTTCCATACGAATCATAAAGAAATCTCCTTTCTTTTAAGACCATTTCCAAGAATGAACGCCGCTGAAAAAGGACGGACCGCCGAGCGAAAGCTCGGTCAGGGCGTTGCCGCAGACCACGGCGCCCATCCGCCATCCGAGCGGAATGAAGGGGAGCGACTCGGCAAACTGTTGCCGGTACTCTTCCACCGTGCTGTCTCCTGCGAGATAGGCGGCGTAAGCGGCGGCGTCCTCACTCCGCAACGAAGCGGCAGCCGCCCCGTCGGCGGTCAGCCACGGGCGCAGGCTCAGATCGGCCGCCTGTCGCAGCTCGCCGAGATACAGCTCGAAGTTGCCCCGACGGATACGGGAGCGATACTCGTCTGCGGCCAGCGGCACGTTCTTGACGGTCAGCCCTGCCGCCTTCCATTGCTCACAGAGCAGGACGGCGGTTGCCTGATGCAGCGGATCCTCCGCCACAGTCAGCAGATTCAGAGTGGGGAGCTTGCCTTTTTCAGACGAGGAAACCCCACTTTGACTATCATTATACCCTAATTCTTTCCATTTTGCAACCGCTTGTGCAATATTTTCTTGCAAACCGCCGTTTTCGGTGTGATTTTTCTCCATAAACGGGAGGGTGGTGGCTTGCAAATAACCCGAAAATCCGTTTGCCGCGAGGGTACGGCGGTCAATGGCCGCCGACAGTCCCTGCCGGAAAACGTTTTCCTTCAGCGCCCGGTGGGTATCGTTGACCCCGATAAACACCAGCTGCGGCAAGACGGCGGTCTCCTGGCGAATGTCGCCTGCCACGGTAACCACGCCGTCGGTCAGATCGGTGGTGTATACCGCGATCTGTCCCGACGCCAGCGCATAGGGGAGATCGTCCGCCGCGACAGCGGCCAGTTTCCATTCCTTGATGAGCGGCTGCTGCGGATGGTGCGGATTGGCTTTCAGGACGCCGGCCTTGGTGTCCGCCAGATACCGTCCGCATCCGACCACGGCGTTTTTCTCCCGTCGCACGATGGGGAATGACAACGCGGCGGTGGGGTTGACCACGTCGGCGGTGTACAGCGTAACGGTCAGGGTGCGGTCGTCCGCGGTGATGGAGCGGATGTTGCCGACCGTTTCGCCGTATGCGTCCGATTGGCGTGCGTCCGCAAAGGATTGCAGGACGTGGGCGGCGGTCATCGGCTTGCCGTCCGAGAAGACGGCGTCGGCGCGCAACACCACTTCGAGGTGGGTGCCGTCGGTTTGGGTGACCGATTCCGCCCACAACGGGGCTACCGACCAGTCGGGAGCGACGGCGGTCAGACCGCCGTGCAGCAATTCACACAGCTGCCAACCCAAGTGCGTGGTGACGGCGTAGGGGTCGGTGCCGTCCGACGGATTCCACGCCAAGGTCGGGGTGGTGCCGCCGACCACGCCGGTAGGCGGCGGAGCGGACGGCGCGGTCGGTGGGGTCGGAGGTGCCGACGGAGCGGCGGTATGGCAACCGACGACCGTTAACAAGCACGCCAACAAAATCGCAAGCCATTTCCGATGACCCATCGCTCGGCACTCCTTTCTGTCGTTTACTCCTCCGTTTCTGTGGGAGGGGGGAGATTTTGGTTTTCTTCTTCGGCAGGCGTCTTATCTGCCGCTTCTTGCGGAATGTCGCCCGTTTCTTCGGTCTTTGTCTCAGACGAAACGGCGAGCGCCTTTTTGCGTTGCCAACGCTGCAGCACGCAAAGCGCTGCCAACAGCAGAATGCCTGCCACCGAGCAGAGAATGCCGGCGGTCAGACCGCGAGGACGGAAGGTGAGGGTGACCGTGTGCTCGCCGGCGGCGACGTCAAAGCCGAGCATCGCCTCGCCGAGTGCAAAGGTTTCCACCTCGATACCGTCCACCTTGACCGTCCATCCCTCGTCGTAGGGGATGGAGGTAAAGACCGTGCCGTTTTGCTTGGCGGATACGATGGCGGTCATTTTGTTGCTCTCGCCCGCGGTGACGTGCATGCCCTCATCGGCCAAATCGGCCATCGCCTGCGCGTAGGCCGCATCGTCCAGAATGGCGACGTAGACGTTGCCGGTGCAGGAGGAATCGGCGCGGATGCGCACCTCCACCCGATCCCCGACGTCGCGGATGCCGGCGTTGATCAGATACGGCTCATGGGTGGTGACCGACCAATTCTGCGAATTGTCGCCCTCCGGATCCGCCACGCTGACCGAAATGGAATCGGCGGCGCGGCAGTCGGCGAACAGGAACACGTTGCCGCGCTCCTGAATTTTGCAGGTAAAGGTGTTGGTGCCGCCCGAGATGGAGAAGTTGGAGGTACCGTTGATGCTGGCGGTCTCCGACTCGATGGTTTGCAGGCGGAACACCTTTTGACCGTTGTTGGTCATCGCCTGCAGCATTTCGTTTTGGGTCAAAATCGGATTGTAGTACGAATAGGTCCATTCCTTAACCGCTTCGTTGGTGACAAAGCCGAGCGGCAATGCGTTCGGGTTGCGGTAGATATGGTAGGTGCAGCCCTCGTGGGTGATCGTATCGATCTTCTCCAGCGTATCCAGCTCGGTGGAGGAGGCCAGATAGCGAATGCCCAGCACCGAATCGGCGACGGGGTTAAAGGAATGATACAGATGGCTGTTGACGCCGTTGACCGCGAAGCCGAGACCACCCATCAGACGGGTCTCGTTGTACGAGTTGCTGGAGGCAAACACGGTGACGCCGGCGTAGTGATAGAGGGCCGTATCGACGCAGGTGCGTCGCGGAATAAATTCCATACGGTAGAAATCCGCGCCGGTTTCTTCCTCGTCCCACTGCTGCATTTTATCCACCACCTGCCGGGTGGCTTCGGTGATGGAATTATCGACGTAGGCGGAATGGGCGGTGAAATATTCGTTGTTGTTGAGCTGTACGAAGGTGGCGTTGGCGTTTGCCACCATCTCCACCATCACGGCCGCCAGCAGCAGGACGTAGCCGATTTCGGCCGCCGTCTTGCGGTGCGCCACCAGATAGGTCAGAACCGCGTATACCGCGATCAGACCGAGGCTGACGTACAGCGAGAGGAAGGTAAGCTCTTTTTCGGTGGTGACCTGCGTCAGCGCCAGCAGCGCGATCAAGCCGGCGGCGGTGGCGCCGATCTGCTTCGGGGTGATATCCTTGACGTGCACCAGCGCCTCATACGCCAGCAGCACCAGCACGAAGCTGAACAGGAAAGAATAGCGATACGGCAGGTCGTTGGGGGAGTGCATACCGTGCCAGAACAGGTCGGCGTTGTTGACGGTGGTGCTGAGTCCCACCAGCGCCAGCAAGCCCAGATACGCCAGACGGCGGCGGAGCGGGATGGTCTTGGTGGTGGCAAACAGCGGCACCAGCACCACGGTGAAAATGCCGCAATACAGATTCGGCAGATTGCCCGAGCGAATGGTCGGGACGGTGCCGAACAGCAGCTGCTTGAACAGGTCGAATAACGGGAACATGGTGTCCATTTCCCGGAAAGTACCCCCGGCCGCCGAGGTGGTGCCCAACGCTGCCGCAACCGGCAGCAGCAAGGCAAACGAGATCAGACCGCCGATGAGCGACCCAAGACCGAAACGCACGACCGAAAGCAGGTTATCCTGCCAGCCGCGCCGCTCGCGGAAGAGATACGCGAGATAGTACAGCACAAGGAAAATGCAGCACATAAACCCGATGTAGTAGTTGCAATACAGCAGTGCCGCCAGCGACAGCGCGTACAGCGGATACTTGCCCTCGCGCATCAGTTTTTCAAAGCCCCAAATGACCAACGGCAGCAGCATCACGCAGTCCAGCCACATAATGTTCCACGAATAGGCGATGAGATAGGCGCTCATCGAGAACATCACCGAAACCAGCGGCAGCGCCGCGGTGCGCTTGCCGTAGATATATTGCAGGGCGGCGGTCATCAACGCGGCGGTCAGCATATTCTTGAGCAGCGTGATGACCAAAATGGCCTCGCACAAAAGCGAATCGGGGAAGAGGAGCAGCAGGAGATTGAAGGGGCTTGCCAGATAATAGCCGAACAGCGGCAGGAAGCTGGCGCCCAGACCCACCTCGAAGGTGTACAGAGCGCTGTCGCCGCTTACAATCATCTTTTTGAGCTGCGCCAGCAAGGGAGCGTACTGATGATGCATATCGACGATCATCGCGGAGCGATCACCGATCGGCCACATACCGAGCCATGCATACGCCAGTGTCATTCCCACCAATGCAAGAAGACCGGCGAAGCAGGGGTAAAACCACGGATCGTCCCCGGCGTCAGCGGAAAGCATTCCGTGCTTCATCGCCAGCCACAGAGTGACCAGACCGGCGATCAGCAGCGCAAAGCCGACGGGGAACAGAAACTGCTGCGCCGGCGTGACCAGCTGCTCGGCCCCTTTGAGCAAAAAGAACAGACCGCCGGCGATCAGCACGAAGCAGAGCGCCAGCCAAAGCGGCGAACGCTGCGCTTTCGGTTGTGTATGCAAGGGGGTCATTTTGGTTTCGGGTTGTTGCATGAGAGAGCCTCCTTCGGGAGCCATTTATATATATCTTACCTATTATATCACAAACTTATGTTTCCTGCAACCGCAAATTACAGCAGATGGGCGAGAATGGCGTTGGACACCAAAAAGCCCTCGGGGGTCAGGCGGATGCCGTCTGCGTCTGCCGTCACCAGCGATGGGGGGAGCAGAGCGGCTTTTTTGCGCCAATTTTCGGGGATCGGATGCCCAAAACGGTCGGCAAAGCCCTGCTCGGTCAACCCCTCGCACAGCCGCAGGCGCAGCATCGCGTATTCGGTTTCGCTGCCGACCGGCGCGATCGCATCGGTCGGTTCATCAAGCGGTCGGTTGCCGCGGATAAACGCCGCCGCATCCCGCGGATAGGCAAACCGCCGTCCGGCATAGCAGGAATGCGCCGCCGCGCCGATGCCCAGCACCTCGTCCGAATTCCAGTATTTGAGATTGTGGCGGCTGACCTCGCCGTTTTTGGCAAAGTTGGAGATTTCGTATTGCGCAAAGCCGCGTTCGGCCAGCGCCTCGACGGCGGTCAGATACAGCTCGGCCGCTTGGTCGTCGGTGGGCAGCTGCAGCGGACGGGTGGCAAACGGCGTGCCCGGCTCAATTTTCAGCAGGTAGGAGGAGGTGTGGGTGGCGCCCAGTTCGTCCACAACCGCCACGCTGTGCCGTACGTCTTGCTCGGTCTGACCCTCCAGCGCCAGCATCAGATCCAAGGACAAGCGGCGGATGCCGGCTCGCCGCGCCGCGTCACACGCGGCTTCCGCCTGCGCGACCGTGTGCCGCCGTCCGAGCCGTTGCAGAGCGGCATCGGTGCCGGTCTGCAGTCCCATCGAAAGACGGTTGCCGCCTGCCGCCGTAAACGCGGCAAAGGTGTCGTCCAACCGCTCGGCCGGATTGGCCTCCAGCGTGATTTCCGCGTTATCCAGACCAAACGCCTGCCGTGCCGCCTCCACCAGCCGCGCCAGCCGCTTTCCGCCCAGCAACGAGGGGGTGCCACCGCCGAGATACAAGGTGTCCGCCACCGCGTGCGTGTCGCGACTCCACCGCGCCATCTCGCGGATCAGCGCCTCCACGTAGGCGTCCATGGTTTCCTCGTCCGCCGCAAACGAATAAAAATCGCAGTACGGGCATTTGGAAACGCAAAACGGGATATGCAGATACAAACCGATCGGGGTCACCAAACACCCCTCCTTTGCATAATGTGATTATAGAGAAAGACCGATGACCATCACCTGTCCGTTCGGGAGAATATCCGCGACGCCGTATTCCCGCCTAAACCCCAGCGAGCCGGGGTTTAGGACGTGCAGACCGTCGTCGTAATGCTCCCATTGGCGGTGGGTGTGACCGAATACCAGCAGCTTCGCGCCGACGGCGCGTGCGTCCTCCACGGCGACACCGACGCCGCCCTTGACCCCTTCCTGATGACCGTGGGTCATCCGCACCGTCACACCGCCCAACTCCAGCGTACGGGTGAGCGGAATACGGCTGCTGCCGCCGTCGCAGTTGCCGCGCACAATAAAAAATTCACGGTCGGGACAGAGATCGGCGGCCATTTCATAGTCGTTGACCCCGTCGCCCAGGCACAAGACCTGCTTGGCGGCCGTCTGCTGCTCGATGGCTTCCAGCAACGCGTGCAGATTACCGTGGGTGTCCGAAACCACTAAAATACGCATACCTCTTTCCTCCGTTTCATACGATAGTATACCATATTCGTGCGCCAAATGAAAGGGTGATTTTATGGAGAATTCGGCAAAATTCCGTCCGCTGCTTGAGCAGGCGGCAAAACAACTCGGTACCACGCCGGAAGCCTTGCTTGACCGCATTGCCTCGGGCGATCTGACGCGGTCGCTTTCCGCCGAGCAGCAGCGCGAGCTGTCGGCGCTGATGGCTGACCCATCCCGTCTGCGATCGTTGCTCGATCGTCCCGAGATCCGTTCCCTCTTGACGTGACGGGAGGGAGCAAGATGAGCGATTCGCTGGAGGAAAAATTAAACCGCGTCTTGTCCGATCCCGACAGTATGGCGCGCCTGCAAGGGCTGCTCGGTAACCTCGGCCAAGCGCCGTCGGCCGCCGAAGCGCCGCCGGCCGCGCCGTTGCCGGATATCGGCAAGCTGATGCCGCTCTTGTCCGGCTTGCAGAGCGAGGGGGATGACGCTCGCTTGCTGCGCGCCCTGCGACCGTACTTACACGGCGAACGAGCCGATCGCCTGGACGGCGCCATTCGGATGGTGCAGCTGTCGCAGGTGTTGCCGCTCTTGGCCGGAGGAAAGGAGTGATCTCCCCTTGGATAACGGACTGTGGAAATTGCAGCAGGAGGCACGGGTGAGGGTCGCCACCCAGCGTGCCCGTGAGCATCGCGTGGCCGCCGACTACGACCGCCGCACCGCCGCGACCCTGCGGGCATCCCGTCCGCCGCATCCCCCCGTTTCGCCGCCACCGCCACCCAAGCCGCGGGACGGCGAGCAGATGATGCTGTTGCTGCTGGCGGTGCTGCTGATTCAGGCAGGCGCCAACAAAATGCTGGTGCTGGCGATCCTGTATTTGGCAATGTAAATTTTATCGGGAAACACGGAGGCCAGCAAGGAGGCAAACGCGCCGTTGGATGCCAAAAAGACCGCCACCGCGGCGATAATCGCCACGATGCCGAGGCACAAAGACAGCACGATCGCTTTGGTGTGGTTTTTGCGAACGACTTTGCCGTGACGCGCCATACGCTCTCCTCCTTGTCAAATAAGATAAAATAAAGCACAAAAATGTCCATTTTGTATTTTACCTTATTTTGAGGGGTCGCGTCAAGTCT
>JAFOFS010000263.1 GCA_017387165.1 Clostridia bacterium | reverse complement strand
GGTGCCGCGCAGGACGTGCATCAGCTTATACGCCCGACCGACGAAGCCGCCGCCGGCGCGGAGGTACTTGTACAGCACGCCGCATTGGTCACGGGTGGGGGCCAGCTCGGCAGGGGAGAGATGCAGCGGCGTTTCGCCGCGGGCAAGCGCGTCCATATCCTGATACGCGCCGATCTGCTCGTCCTGGTCGATATCCGCGAAAGCGATCTCCTTGATCTGGGTGGAAACCGAGGCAACGCCGCGGAATTCGTTGCGTTCAAAGGTGACCGCCGCGTTGACCGTATCCCCGATGGCAAACGGGCATTCCTCCTGCGTGACGCGGAACCACATCGCCGGCAGGGTCACCCGATCGCGGCTGAGGTTGAGGCGCAGGTGCTTGCCGCCGCCGACGGGGGTGATGGCGGTGACCTGCATATTGTACAGACCGAAGACCGGCTGCGGATTGCCGCTGCCGAACGGCTCCAGCCGTTCCAACTGGTCGATCTTGTCGAGGTCGATCTGACTGGGGGACAATTTGAAATCCAGCGTCATGGTCGGCACCGGCGGAATGGGATAATTCTCCGCGGCGTAGCGGTTGATACGGCGGCGGAACGCGTCAATGTTCTCCTCGCGGAGACCGACCCCTGCCGCCAGCTCGTGACCGCCGAAATTCTCCAGCAGATCGGCGCAGGCGGTGATGGCCGCCAGCAGCGAGAAGCCGCTGATGCTGCGTCCGCTGCCCTTGGCGAAGCCGTCGCTGTCCACCGACAGCAGAATGCACGGCTTGCCGGTGCGTTCCAGCAGACGGGCGGCAAGGATACCGATGACACCGTTGTGCCACTCGTGACCGGCCACCACCAGCACGCGGTCGTTCAGCCATTCGGGATGCTGCTCCAGCACGCGGTCCAGCTCCACCAGAATATCCGCCTCGCTCTTTTGGCGGTCGGCGTTGGTGCGGTTGATCTGCTCCGCCAGTTCGGTTGCCTCCGCCGGATCGGTGGAGAGCAGCAGAGCGGTCGCGATCGTCGGGTCGCCCATACGCCCCGCCGCGTTGATACGCGGAGCAAGGGTGAATACCGCCGAGGTGGAGGTCTGCTTTTTGTTGCCGCCGGCCGCCTCCAAGAGCTTTTCCAAGCCAAGACGGGGCGCACGGTTGAGCTTTTCCAGTCCACGCTTGACCAGCAGGCGGTTTTCACCGCGCAGCAGCATCACGTCCGCAAGCGTACCGATGGCGACCAGATCGCTGTATTGCTCCAGCGCCCAGTCGCTGTCCCCCTCGAGGGCGCAGACCAGCTTAAACGCCACGCCGACACCGGCGTAGTCTTTACATTCGCTTTCGCAATCGGGACGGTGGGGATCCACCACCGCGACCGCCTCCGGCAGCCGTTCCTGCGGCATGTGGTGGTCGGTGATGACCATATCCATCCCCAGCGCCTTGGCGGCCTCGGCTTCCTCCACCGCGGTGATGCCGTTGTCCACCGTGATGATGAGCCGCGTGCCGACCGCCGCCATCTCCTCCAGCTCGGAGCGGTGGAGGCCGTAGCCCTCACCGTCGCGGCGGGGCAGACGGAAATCCACGTCCGCGCCTTTTTCTTTCAGATACGAATACAACAGCACCGTGGCGGTGACGCCGTCGGCGTCGTAGTCACCGAAGATCATCATTTTTTCGCCGTTGTCCAGCGCCTGCTGAATGCGGAACACCGCCGCATCCATATCCGCAAACGCAAACGGGTCGTCGGTCAGTTCGCCGCAACCCAAAAACTGCTCCGCCTCGTCGGCGGTGGTGATACCGCGTGCCGCCAGCAGCAGCGCCAAAAAGGAGGGGATTTTGCTCTCCTCCGCCAGTTCTGCCGCCGCCGTTTTATCCAGCGGCGCAAACACCCATCGCTTCATCTTACTCATACTGCTTCCATACCTCAATCAAATTTTATTCTAATCTTTTTTATTCTATCATTTTTACCTATAAATTGCAAGACGGTAACCCTGTCTCAACAAAATTATTTTTCCGCTTTTCCTCTTGCATATTGCTTTAAAAAAGTTTATAATGATAAATGGTAAAATTTGCACCTAGGGAGGTTGGCTATGATCATTCACGGCGACGGCCTGCAACGGACCGAGCGGCGCGAGGAATGGGTTCCCGTTTCGGTAGCGGATTCCCACCGCGTAGCGCATACGGAGGAACTGACGGTGCCGAAGGCGACGGCCATGACGTTTTCCACTGCCCACTGCGCGCATTTCCAAGGCGGCGGCTCGTGGGTGCTGCTGGATTTCGGTAAAGAGATATGCGGTGGCGTGCGCCTCATCACCCGCGCGGCTCCCGGTACGGTGAGCTTCCGCGTGACCTTCGGTGAGTCGATGTCGGAGGCTTGCTCCACCATCGGCGTCAAGAACGCGACCAACGACCATTCTCCCCGCGATTTCGAGGTGATGGTCTCCAATATGTCCGACCTCACCTTCGGACAGACCGGTTACCGCTTCGTGCGGCTGGAACTGTTGTCCGATGCGGAGGTGCTCATCCGTAATATTTTTGCGGTGTCGCTGCTGCCCGAGTTTGAGAGGGAAGCCACCTTCACGACCAACGACCAACTCTTAAACGATATTTTGCACACGGCGGCGTATACGCTCAAGCTGTGTATGCAAAACGGCTATATCTGGGACGGCATCAAGCGCGACCGTCTGGTGTGGTGCGGCGACCTGCATCCCGAGACGCTCACCTCGATGTATCTGTTTGGTGAGACCCCCCATGTCGTCAACTCGCTTCTCTTCCTCAAGTCGGAGACCCCCGCTGACGGTTGGATGAACAACATTCCGTCCTACTCCGCATGGTGGGTGGTTAACCTCTGCGACTACTGCCGTACCACCGGCGACAAAGAATTTTACAAGGCGCATCGCGAATACGCGGTCGCGGTGATGAAGCACATCAACGATTGTATCCGCGAGGACGGCGAGATGGTGTTCCCCGACGGCTACGGAATGGAATATTTCCTCGATTGGTCTACCCACCAGACCGAGGGCGCACCGGCAGGCGTTGCTTCGATGCTCCGCTACACGGCGGAAAAGCTGCTCTCGATGGAGGAAAACGCCGATTGCCGTGACATCCTGCGGAAGTTGGAGAAATACGTCGATATTCCCACCGACCGCAAGCCGATCCGCGCCTTTCAGGTGCTGGCAGGTCGCCGCCAAGCGGACGACGCTGCGATGCTGCAGGCAGGCGGTGCGGCGGATCTGTCCACCTTTATGTCCTACTACATCCTCACCGCCACCGCGAAAGCCGGCGGCACCGAGATGCTGTCGATGCTGAAGGAATATTACGGCGGTATGCTTTCCCGCGGCGCCACCAGCTTCTGGGAGGATTTCGATATCCGTTGGCTGGAGGGCAGCGGCCGCATCGATCGGCTGCCGGCCGAGGGTGAGCTGGATATCCACGGCGATTTCGGCAAGTTCTGCTATCAGCAGTTCCGCCATTCGCTGTGCCATGCGTGGTCCTGCGGCGTGCTGGCATTCTTTATGGAATACATCGCCGGTATCTGCATAGAGGACGGCGGCAAGACGGTCACGGTGGAGCCCCACCTGTGCGGTCTGACCGACCTCGAGGTGACCGTCCCGATGCGGGAGGGTGACCTGACTGTAACGGTCAAGAACGGAGAGATCACGGTGGTCTCGCCGGTTACGACAAATTTAATTGAAAAATTTTAATGGAGGTTTTCAATAATGACCTACTATTTGGCTGTAGACATCGGCGCTTCCAGCGGTCGTCACATTCTCGGCAGCGTTCAGGACGGTAACCTGGTGCTGGAGGAAGTGTACCGCTTCGAAAATCGCCTCAATACCGAAAACGGTCAGCTGACCTGGGAACACGACCGCCTCGCGCAGGAAGTGATCAACGGTATCGCTCGCTGCAAGGAGATCGGCAAGCTGCCGAAGACGGTCGCCATCGACACGTGGGGCGTGGACTACGTCCTGCTGGACGAGAACGAGAAGGAGATTCTCCCGGTGTTCGGCTACCGCGATTCCCGTACCGACGACGCGCCCGAGAAGGTGTATGAGATCGTATCGGCGGAGGAGCTGTATGCCAAGACCGGCATCGCCCGCAACAACTTCAACACCATCTTCCAGTTGTACTGCGACAAGCAGAGCGGCAAGCTGGACGGCGCGAAGCACTTCCTGATGATGCCGGAGTACCTGTCCTGGCGTTTGACCGGCAAGATGGTCAACGAGTACACCAACGCCACCACCGGCGGTCTGGTCAATGCCGAGACCAAGCAGTGGGATACCGATATCCTCGCCAAGCTGGGCATCGACCCCTCCATCTTCCTGCCGCTGTCCACCCCGGCCAGCCCGATCGGCAACTTCTCGGATGCGATCCGTGAGGAGGTCGGCTTTGATGCGACGGTCATCTGCGCTCCCAGCCACGACACCGCCTCGGCGGTGGCGGCCATCCCGCTGACCGACGACAGCATGTACATTTCGTCCGGCACGTGGAGCTTGGTCGGTGTGGAGAACGCTGTGGCGGTCACCACCGAGGAAGCCCGCGCCTGCAACTTCACCAACGAGGGCGGCGTGGAGTACCGCTTCCGTTTCCTCAAGAACATTATGGGTATGTGGCTGTTCCAGAACATCCGCAAGAACCTCAACAAGAAGTACACCTACGACGAGATGATGGAAATGGCGATGGCCAGCGATTTCAAGGGCATCGTCGATTGCAACCACCCGTCCTTCGTCGCTCCCGAGGATATGATCGAGGCGATCCGCACCGTGCTGGGTCAGCCCGACCTGCCGCTCGGCGACGTGCTGGAATGCGTGTACCAGTCGCTGGCGCTGTCCTACAAGAACGCGGCCGACGAGCTGGAACGTCTGACCGGCAAGAAGATCAACGCCATTCAAATCGTGGGCGGCGGCAGCGCCGACAAGTACCTAAACCGTCTGACGGGCGAGGTGTCCGGCCGCAAGGTGTACACCGGTCTGAAGGAAGGCACCGCGACCGGCAACCTGCTGGCGCAGATTATGTACGATCAAAATTGTGACCTCGCTACCTGCCGTGAGCTGGTGCGTCGTTCGTTTGAAATCAAGGAGGTAAAGTAAGATGAGTTTCGAAGAAGCAAAAGCCAAATACGCTAAATTGGGTGTGGACGTGGATGCGGCCATTGCCAAGCTGAAGTCCGTTCCCGTTGCGCTGCACTGCTGGCAGGGCGATGACGTCCGCGGCTTTGACACCGACCCGAACAAGCCGCTGACCGGCGGTATTCAGACCACCGGTAACTACCCCGGCCGTGCCCGTACGCCGGAGGAACTGATGGCGGATATCGACAAGGTCGTGTCCCTCGTTCCCGGTCAGGTGAAGATGAACATTCATGCCTGCTACGCCATCTTTGATGAGGAGAACGGCGGCTGGGTGGATCGCGACAAGCTGGAACCGAAGCACTTCCAGAAGTGGATCGATTTCTGCAAAGAGCGCGGTATGGGTTGCGACTTCAACCCCACCTTCTTCAGCCATCCGATGTGCGATCCGCTGACCCTGTCCTCCCCCAACGAGGAGACCCGTAAGTTCTGGGTGGAGCACGGAAAGGCGTCGGTCCGCATCTCGCAGTACATCGCCGAGCAGCTCGGTCAGCCCTGCGTGATGAACATCTGGACGGGTGACGGCTACAAGGATATTCCGGCCGACCGCATCGGTCCGCGTCTGCGCTACAAGCAGTCCTTTGACGAGATCCTCTCCGAGAAGTTTGATAAAGATATGGTGTTCCCCTGCGCCGAGTCGAAGGTGTTCGGTATCGGTGTGGAAAGCTACACCGTCGGCTCTGCCGAGTGGTGCCTCAAGTATGCCGACTCCCGTGAGGATTGCATCAGCCTGATGGACAACGGTCACTATCATCCGACCGAGGTGGTGTCCGACAAGATCTCCGCGGTGCTGGCGTACGACAAGAAGATGGCGCTGCACGTCACCCGTGGCGTCCGCTGGGACTCCGACCACGTCGTGCTGTTTGACGACGAGACCAAGGAGCTGTGCAAGGAAATCGTCCGCTGCGACGGCCTGGATAAGGTGTTCATCGCGCTGGATTACTTCGATGCATCCATCAACCGCGTGTCCGCTTGGGTCACCGGCTTCCGTAATCTGCAGAAAGCGCTGCTGTTTGCGCTGCTCGAGCCGCACGCCGAGCTGAAGAAGCTGCAGGATGCCGGCAACTTCT
>JAFOFS010000262.1 GCA_017387165.1 Clostridia bacterium | reverse complement strand
TGTAGAGAATATGTATCTCCTAACGAGCGATTCATAACTACTGATACTACTCGTCATCTCCTATCTAACTATCTAAATAGTTTACGTAACGTTGTTGATAATTCTTTTATCTTTAATGGCGAAATCGGACTGTTGACCGCCATCCACGCGCAGGATCAAGAGTTTACGGTGGATTTTGACGGTCGCATCGTCACCTATACTTACCAAGAGGTGCAGGATCTCGAACACGCCTACGCGATTACGATTCACAAAAGCCAGGGGAGCGAGTTCGATATTGTGGTACTGCCGCTCTATCGACCGCAGCCGAAACTGGCATATCGCAATCTCTTGTACACCGCTGTTACGCGTGCGAAATCTTTGCTGGTGATCGTCGGAACGGAGGAAGCGATCGGTCAAATGATCGACAACGTCCGTAAGGCGAAGCGGTATACCGCACTGAATGCTTTTTTGACTGAGGGAATGTAGTATGTTTGGGAACGTTCTCGATTGGATGCAGCGCTATATCTTCGACCCGTTTTTGCTGGCGCTGTTACCCGACCGTTGCGCGTTTTGCAATACGGTCACGCGAATCAACACCTTCGTCTGTGACGACTGCAAGCCGCGAATTCGTTGGCAAACCGAACCGTTTTGCACCAAATGCGGTCACGAGAAAGCACAATGCTCATGTAAAAAGAACGGCAGACGACGCTGGGACGGTGCGGCAGCGCCGTGGATATACGAAGAAGCGAGTGAAGGCATTACGGGCGGTTGCGTCCGTTTGCTGAAATCCTCCTTCTATGAGCGGAGCGCCATTTACATGGGCAAAGAAATCGCCGCACACGTGCGAAAGGTCTTTCCCTTAACCGTGTTTGATACCGTTATGCCGGTGCCGATGTTTCCGCAGGATGAGTTTGAACGCGGCTATTCGCAAAGCGTCTGGATCGCGCAGGCGGTCGCCAAAGAATTGGGCGTACCATTTGAAAATCGTTTGCGCAAGATCCGAAAAACACAACCGCAAAAAACGCTCAGAGGAAGCGAACGAACCGTCAATCTCCGCGGAGCGTTTGACTTAGATGAAATGTACGATGCACCCGGCAAAACGGTGCTGTTGGTGGACGATCTGTTGACCACAGGCTCCACGCTCGAGGAATGTGCAACCATATTGAAGATTTACGGCGTTGAGGCGGTGTACGTAGCAACCGCTTGCATCACACCGAACGAAAGGAAATAAACCAATGGCAGGAGCAAGACTCGGAATTGATCTCGGCACCTCAAAAGTGGCGATCTATCTGGAGGGAGAAGGCGTTGTGCTGCGCGAGCCGGCCGTTATTGCGGTCGGTCGCGAGGATGATCGGTTGATCTGCGGCGGTCAAGAAGCACTCGAAATGATCGGCCGTGAACCGCCCAGCATCAAAGTTGTGATGCCGCTGGAGCACGGCACCATTTCGGATTACGATTACGCCGAGCGGATGATCAAGCTGTTCGTCCGTCGTGTATGCTCCTACAAACTAATCAAGCCTCGTGCCGCCGTCAGTGTTCCGACCTCGGTCACCGAAGTGGAAACGCGTTCGGTGATGCAGGCCATTACGGCCGCAGGCATCCGCCAAGCCATACTGATTGAGGAACACGTTGCGGCCGCCATCGGCGCCGGTATGGATATCGCACAGCCGCGCGCCAGTATGGTGGTCGATTTCGGCGCCGGCACGACCGATATCGCCATTTTATCGGTTGGCGGTATTGCGGCCGAATCCTCCATTCGTAGCGGCGGTTTGGATTTGGATGATATTCTCGTTCGTATGATGCGGACCGAATACGGGCTTGTGGTCGGCAAGCAAACAGCCGAGCGAGTCAAAAAAAGCATCGGCTATGCAGAAAGTCACGATCAGGCGCTTGTTGGCGATAAAACGATAATGTTCCGCCTTTGTGATGCGGATATGTATACTTCGATGAACCGTGACAGCAACAGCCTTGTTATTGATCGCGGTATGGCACTTC
>JAFOFS010000261.1 GCA_017387165.1 Clostridia bacterium | reverse complement strand
CTGCAGGCGGTGTTACCCCTGCTTGAGGAGATGGGCTGTCGCATCGGTGTGGGTGAACGTGAGATGAGCGTTTGCGTGCCGTCGGCGCTGAAAAGGGTCAAAGCCGTTCAAACGCTGCCGTATCCCGGGTTCCCGACGGATGCGCAGGCGTTGCTGATGGCGATGGCGTGCGTAGCAAACGGGACCAGCTTGTTTGTGGAAACGATTTTTCAAAGTCGCTACAAACACGTGGGCGAACTGATGCGGATGGGTGCGCGGATCAAGGTAGAGGGGCGCGTGGCCGTTGTGGAAGGCGTGCCGCGGCTTTCGGGTGCATCGGTGGATTGCACCGACCTGCGTGGCGGCGCGGCGCTCGTGCTGGCAGGGCTCGCAGCCGAGGGAAAAACGGAGCTTCGCGAGCTGCATCATCTGGAAAGAGGGTATGAAGCGCTCTCCGAGGGCTTGACAGCGGCGGGCGCATCTCTTATACTGGAAGAAGAATAAACACAGGAATCGGTAGGATTATGGAAAAGCACACGAAACAACCGCAGAAAACCTCCGGCCAGAGACGAGCGGCAGCCCGTCTCCGGCTGTTTCTCGTGCTCATTGTGCTGGACATTGCACTCATTGTCGGCACGGTGCTGATGCTGCCGACGGCCTTTCAAAAGACGGATCGGACGACGGGCGAGACGATGGAGTGGCTCGGTGTCAAGACCATCACGGTCAAGGGCAACACGCGATACGACGACGAAGCCATCATTGATATCAGTGGGATTCGTGTCGGGCAAAGTATTTTTTCTGTCAACAAGCGCAAAGCGGTGGAGAACATCCGTGAAATGTTTGCGTATACCGAGGCGGTGACGGTGGAGGTTGGACTCAGCCGTCACGTGGTCATCACCGTCACCGAAACGCAGGAGCTGGGTGCTGTCTACCTGGCAGGCGATCCAGTGAAAAAGAAGGAAGGTCGCTGGATGGTGGTCGGGCGCGACGGTCGAGGACTGATGGAGCTTCCCGTCGAAAGCGAGCGCCCGTTCCGTCGGGTGTATCTTAAGGGCGCGGATACGGTTGGAGAAACCGTCGGCGGAGCTGTTTTGAGCGAAAACGACCTGCGCGATATTCTCAAAATATGCGATGCGATGGCGGAAAACGGTCTCGTGGGCGTGGGTGAGATCGACCTGTCGGACCGCGCCAACATCCGCCTGAACTGGAAAAATCAGATCACGATTAACCTGGGTAACAACTCCAATTTGGAGTATGAAATCAAGGTGGCGGTGCGCTCCATTCCGAAGGTGCTCAGCCGCCACGGAGAGACGGCAACGGGGCTGCTCAATCTCAGCCAATATTCCGACAGCAGTATCACGACACCGCATATCGTGTTCACGCCATCCTCGATTTTGGATGCGGAAAACGAAGCAAAACCCGAGGAAAACCCGCCTGCCGACGGTGACGAGAAGCCCGAAACAACGACCACGACAGCCAAGCCGCGGTGATATAAAAATTTTTTGAAAAAAACTAAAAACAGCGTAAAAATACTGTTGAAATCCCTTGCATTATATGATAAAATTATAAAGGTATCTTCTGGCGTTTTGGAACGCCGTGTGAATAATTAACACAGCTTGGCTGAGAAATATGAACGGAGGAAGTTATTATGGGCTTCGAATACGAAGAGGAAATCCTGAACTCGGGTGCTCAAAAAATTAAGGTGATCGGTGTCGGCGGCGGCGGCGGAAACGCTGTGAATCGCATGGTCGCGGCGGGTATCACTTGCGTGGAATTTGTGGCGATCAACACGGACCATCAGGCGCTGATGCGTTCGCAGGCCGGTCTGAAATTGCAGATCGGTGAAAAGCTGACCCGCGGCATGGGCGCGGGTGCTAACCCTGAAAAGGGCCAGCGCGCTGCCGAAGAGAGCCGCGACGAGATCGTTGCCGCTCTGCAGGGCGCGGACATGGTGTTCATCACCGCCGGTATGGGCGGCGGTACCGGTACCGGTGCGGCTCCCGTTGTGGCGGAGATCGCCCGCGATATGGGTATCCTGACGGTCGGTATCGTGACCAAGCCCTTCGCTTTCGAAGGCCGTCGCCGTATGGAGCAGGCGGAGAACGGTATCGCCGTTCTGCG
>JAFOFS010000260.1 GCA_017387165.1 Clostridia bacterium | reverse complement strand
TGATAGCCTTGGCCAGCACAGGTGCCTGGGGAACGGGAATGAAGCAGCATGCGCCGCCCACGATCAGACCGATAGAGCCGGCCCAGATGTAAGTAAGGAATTTGTTTCTCTTGTACTTGCGCTTGTCTGCGTCGATCATAGAGCCGATCAGCGGATCGTTGATTGCATCCCAGATCTGCACCACAATGAGCAGCAGGGCGTACCAGGCGTCCAGACCCATAAACTGAGTCCAGAAAATGGACATGGTTCCCTTGAGCGCAAAACTCATGTTGCAACCCAGGTCACCGGCAGCATACGCGAGACAATCGCGCATACCGAATTTGCGATGCCCGTTGGCATCGAGCTTGACTTGTTTTTTCACGTTGCATTCTCCATTTTATACAAAATAATAAAGGCTCACAGATAACGATATTTTATCACAAACAAACAAAAAAATCAAGCGATAAAAATGGAATTTTGTTAATTTACCTGTCATTTTTAGCCAAAAAACAAAAAAGTATACTCTTTTACTGACAAGTGCTGTAAAAAGAAAAAGGAAGCAGGTAAAATCCTGCTTCCTCTTTTCGTTATTCTTCTTTCAGCGTGATCTTGACGGTGAATTCGCTGGTTTCATAGGTGCTGTAGAAGCCGCTGCCGACACGCTTGACGCGGGTGATGGTGAGGGTCACCTGATCGCCACCCTTGTGCTGGGACAGCTGCTTGCGCAGTTCGGCGCGACTGCCGACCTTAACGCCGTCAACGGCGCTGATGATGTCGCCCACCTGCACCTTGCTGCCATTGAAGGAGGAATCTGCCTCCAGTTCACGGATCATAAAGCCGGCAATGCTGCCGGAGGCCACGTCGTTGCCGCGAATGCCGAGCGAAATGCGTCCCTTCACCTTCCCGTAGGTTGCCAGATCCTCCAGCACCTTTTGCGCCTCGGTGATCGGGATGGAGAAGCCGAGATTCTCATAACCCTGCAGCACGATCTTGGCCGAGTTGATGCCGATCAGCTGACCCATCGCGTTAAACAGCGGACCGCCCGAGTTGCCGGGGTTGATGGTGGCATCCACCTGCAAGCACTTGATGTCGTAGCCCGTTTCGTCGTACACGTCACGGTCCTTGCCGGACAGAATGCCTTCCGACACCGACCATGCAAGACCGCCCGAAGCACCGATGGTCACCACCCGCTCACCGAGCAGCAGTTGGTCGCTGCGACCGAATTCCACCGGCGCGAGGGTGTGTCCCTCCTGCAGATCCAGCTTCAACACCGCGAGATCGGTATCGGTATCGTGTCCCACCAGCGTGGCGTTTTTGTACACCGTGCCGTCGTAAAACTCCACCTCGATGCGGGAATGCGGCTGACCGGTCTTTTCATCGATCACCACGTGCTCGTTGGTGATGAGGTAGCCCTCCGTCCCCCACACGATGCCGCTGCCCTGTCCGACCAAACCATCGTAGCCGAACTGGTCGGTTTTCTCCTTCGAATAAACGTTGATCAGCACCGTGGCATTCAGATTTTTCTGCACGATATCCACGGTAGACAGCGCGGTCGTATCCTCGTATTCCTCGTAGCGAATGGTCGGCGCATTCGCATTTTGGGTGGATTTGGTCGTCGTGGTGGTCGTCCCGTTGCTGAGTCCTGCGGAGAAATCACCGTTCCACTGACCGAGCGAAAGCGCCACCGCCAAAACGGAGATCGCACCCAACACCGAAATCAGCACGATCCACCACGTGTTGCCGCCCTTTTTCCTCTGCGGCGGCTGCGGCGGCTGATACGCCGACTGTGGCGGCTGATACGGTGTGTAACGCGCATACGGCGTCGGCGGAACGGGAGGCTGCGGCGGCACGGGAGGCTGCGGCGGAACCGGAGGCTCGGTCGGCGCTTGCGGCTCGGTCGGCACTTGCGGCTCGACCGGCGCTTGCGGCTCAACCGGCGGCTCGGTCGGTTGCGATACGTTGTTCCATTCTTCAGACATAGT